>JAATGD010000086.1 GCA_015654965.1 Hyphomicrobiales bacterium | reverse complement strand
CGTCGGGCGTAAAGCGCTCATGCACCTCGCAATGACCGTGCCATGCAATGACTTCGACATCGGTTTCACGCGCAATGTTCTTCGCAAGATATTCGTCGGGGATCATCAGGACACGCGGCACACCCAGCCCTTCGACGATTTTTTTCGCATTGCCCGAGGTGCAGCAGATGTCGGATGCCGCCTTTACCGCAGCGGAAGTATTGACATATGTGATGATCGGAACCCCCGGATAGGTTTTACGCAAAAGCGCTACATCCTCGGGCGTGATGGAATCCGCCAGCGAACAGCCCGCGCCCATATCGGGGATCAGCACCGTCTTGGTCGGGTTGAGCAGTTTTGCCGTCTCGGCCATGAAATGCACGCCCGCCAGAACGATCACATCGGCATCGACTTCCGCCGCCTTGCGCGCCAAAGCGAGGCTGTCGCCGACAATATCCGCCACGCAGTGAAAGATTTCCGGTGTATGGTAATTATGCGCCAGAATGACCGCGTTGCGGCTTTGCTTGAGGGCCAGGATTGCTGCCACATCATCCTCAAAGCCCAGCCATTCCGCCCTTGGCAGAACCCTCGACACCCGGTCATAAAGCCGTGACAGGCTGACATGCTCGTTCATGGGAATCTCCACAGCCACATATACTCAATTTGAGTATTTTATAAATGTGAAGTTATACTCGATTCGAGCATATAGTCAATCGCGAGAAAGAGGGAGCTTTGCGCCGGTCAGATGGCGCTCGGAAAGCGCACGTTCCTCGACAATGGAATAACGGAACCGGAACAGTTTGGCCGGGCGCCCGCCCGTCTCGCTCAGGCTCTCGCCGGTTTCCTCGACAAGATCCTGCTGCTCGATCAGGCGGCGGAAATTCTGCTTGTGCAGGCGCAATCCCGCCAGCGCCTCGACGGTGCGCTGCAATTGCAACAGGGTAAAACTGTCGGGCATCAGTTCAAAGACAACAGGGCGATATTTGATCTTGGCGCGCAGCCGCGCAATGGCGGTTGCCAGAATGCGACGATGATCGGCGAACATGGCCTGACCGTTTTCGTCTTCGTCCATGACGGCTTCCGCAACCAGTCCCGCCTCGTACAGCAGTTCATAGCGTTGCAGGACAAGATCCTCGTTCCAGCGCCCGCTATGCGCCTCATCGCCAAAGCCGAAGGTGCCAAAGCCGAAGGTGAAAGCTATCCGGCGCAGGCGCTGCGCCGTGACATCGGCGCCCGCCGCCTGATGCGCCCAGACCAGCAGCGCATTGTTGAGATGCTCCATGATCGCAGGCGTGCCCTGCCGGTGGTCTTCCCATGGCAGATAATCATACCAGCCGCGCCAGCCCGCCTGCCCTTTTAGCGCATCGCTTTCGCGCACAAGGCCGAGATAGCTGATGGAGATGATGCGCTCGCCCTGCGGATGGCGGCCACGATCAGCAAAAGTATAAAGCTGCTCCAGATAACCGACCGGATGCGCGGTTTCCGCCTGCACCCAGGCGCGAAGCCCCGATTGCAACGAACGGTGTTCCGTCTCGAACGGACCCGATGGCAAGGCACGCAATTGCGTCGCCTTGTGTCCTACGGTCATGACACGCGGCTGCTCGCCGGTCACGGCAACCAGCACGGCAATCAGTTCGGTATGGGCAATATCGTCGGTCACGGCAACTCCGGAAAACTAAAGCGTGTTGAAGTTTATCGTATTCAGCCAACACGCTTTAAGTTTTTGTTTTTTCGCATGTCTTTACCCCCAAAACCGGTTCCCACTTTTGGGAGACATGCTTTATCCCGTCATTGAACGCGATTGACGAACAAATACAAGGCGCTGCCCGCCATATGGCACAGGTTTTGCCGCTCAGGCTTTCGGTTTGGGTGCAAAAACATGTTCCGGCCCCGGAAAGGAGCGGTCGCGCACGTCCTGCGCATAGGCTTTGGCTGCCTCGGAAATTTGTGGTGCAAGGCTGGCAAAGCGCTTCACAAACTTCGGCGTAAAATCCTCGAACAGCCCCAGCATATCGTCCGACACCAATATCTGACCGTCACAGGCCGGTGACGCGCCAATGCCGATGGTGGGGATGGACAGCGAAGCGGTGATTTCTCGCGCCAGCGGTTCCACCGTACCCTCGATCACCACCGCGAACGCGCCCGCATCCGCAATCGCCTGCGCATCGCGGCGAATGAAATAGGCTTCTTCGTCATCGCGTCCGAGCGAGCGAAAACCGCCAACCGTATTGACCTGTTGCGGCATCAGCCCGACATGGCCGAAAACCGGAATACCGCGCTTGGCGAGAAAGGCGACCGTTTCCGCCATTTCCGCGCCACCTTCGAGTTTCACCCCGTCACAGCCAGTCTCATTCATGACACGCGCCGCACTGCGAAATGCCTGTTCCTTCGATTCCTGATAGGTGCCAAACGGCAGATCGACAATCACACAGGCATTTTGCACGCCCCGCATCACCGCCTGCCCGTGCGCGATCATCATCTCAAGCGTCACGCCGAGAGTCGTCTCCATGCCATAAAGCACCATGCCAACGGAATCGCCTACCAGAAGCAGATCGCAATGCGCATCCAGAAGCCGCGCAATCGGCGTTGTATAGGCGGTCAGGCTGACAATCGGGCGCTCCCCCTTCATGGCTGCAATGGCTTTGGGTGTCAGCCGCTTCTTATTGACGGGCGCACTCATGCCGCAACCTTTCCAAGAACACGATTATCGAGAAGCCGTGTGGTGCCAAGCTGGACAAAAAGTGCGACGAGCACCGGCCCTGACTGCAAGCTGGTCAGGCGTTCGAGCGTCTGCGGGTCGCGCACCGCGACCACTTGCGCGCTTGCAAGCTTTTGTGCGGCAATAAAGTTCCGCAATGCCTCTTCCAGTTCTTCCGGGTCGTCCAGTCCTGCGCGATAAAGCCGCTCAGCCTCATCGAGCGCCTGCGGCACGATGCGGGCGGCAACCCGCTCTTCGGGCGTGAGATAGACATTGCGCGAGGAAAAAGCCAGGCCATCGGCTTCGCGTACCGTCGCAACACCCACGACCCAGACCGGGATCGCCATATCCGCGACCATGCGGCGGATGATGACCAGTTGCTGGAAATCCTTTTCGCCAAAATAGGCGCTGTCGGGACCTACGATATTGAACAATTTGCTCACCACGGTTGCAACGCCGGCAAAATGACCGGGACGCGCTTCGCCCTCAAGGCGGTTGCCCAGCTGCGGCACATCGACCACCGTCTGCATGGGACGCGGATACATATCCTCAACCGTTGGCGCGAAAACATAATCGACATGGGCGTCACGCAGAAGGCTTGCGTCGCGCTCCAGATCGCGGGGGTATTTGGCCAGATCCTCACTGGCTCCGAATTGCAGCGGATTGACGAAGATCGACACCACGACAATGTCATTTTCAGCCCGCGCCCGGCGTACCAGTTCCAGATGGCCCTTG
>JAATGD010000367.1 GCA_015654965.1 Hyphomicrobiales bacterium | reverse complement strand
TTAAAAATAAATTTGTTCTGTTGGCCTTTCTGGATCGGTGGGAAAGTGCGGAAACGCTCGATTGCTTCAGGAAAAGCGTGGAGAAATATATACTGGTAATAAAAGATATTTATTTTTCGGGAGAAATATGCCCGCCTCTGATGGCTGTTTTCAAGCCGGAAGAACAGCCGCAGACGCTTGAATACTACTCAGACGCATCCTGGCGCATTCTGCAATATCTGCACGATAGCGACGATTATGAATGGCCAGACAATATTCCCATAGATACGGAACATCCTCTGTGGAGCTTTTGCTTCAATGGATGTCAGCTATTCATCAATATTACTTCACCGGCTCTGGGAAAGCACAGAAGCCGCGTCCTGTCCGATTCTCTCGTTCTGACGATCCAGCCCCGCACCAATTTCGATATCATGGCGGGTAAAAACACGACCTTTGGCCACAAGGTGCGCGAACAGATAAGACGCCGCTGGATGCATTATGACGGTCTTGAGAGCGTGTCGGGCCTCAGCATGTATGGCGACGACCATAACAGGGAATGGAAGCAGTATTTTCTATATAGCGACGAGTCTCCTGCGCCCATGCGCTGTCCGCTGAACATCAAGAAAAAATAATCGAAATAGGTCCTGACCCTAGAGCATTTCCAGCAAAAGTGCGAAGCGTCTACGCAGGGAAATCAGTCCACTGGACTGATTTCTCATCCTGCTTCGATGCGCCGGATAATGCGTAAAAACAAAAATTTAGAGCGATTTTCTCATGGTCTGCGAAAAACAAAATATGAAATTTATCGATTTCCTCTATGATTGCGATACATTTGAACGCGTTGCCAATAGGGTAACCGCTCTGCTTCGCGACTACCTTGGTGATGCCCGGACACGGTCCCGCGACGTCCTCACGCTTCGGCCGCCTGCGCAGAACATGGATGATGCCCGATATTGGCTTGACGAAAGCACGGCAATCGATCCGTCGGACATGGATGCGGTCATGCAACGCGTTGCGGCAATGATCGGTCAGTTTTTATCCAATACGCAGACATTGCACCATCCGGGTTATATCGGTCATCAGATTCCGCCGCCATTGCCCCTAGCATCGGTGTTTGAATTCGCGGCGAGCACAGTCAATCAGGGTATGGCCATTTATGAACTCGGCCCTTGGGCGACGGCAGTCGAGAAAGTCATGGTTCAGACGCTCGGCGAGCAACTCGGTTTCAAGCCGGGTACGTTCTCGGGTCTGGTGACCTCCGGTGGAACCCTTGCCAATCTGACCGCTCTTTTGACCGCGCGAAACAAACTGTTCGCAGACGCCTGGAATGAGGGGATTCAGACCGATAGGGGGAAGCCGGTGATCATCACCCATCGTGAATCGCATTATTCCATCGAACGTGCGGCGGGTATTCTCGGGATCGGAGCACGGCAGTGCCTGTATGTCGATTCGGATTCCTGCGGCAGAACCGATCCGGATGCTCTCGCCGGTCTTCTGGATCGGCTTCAAAGCCGGAAAACGCCCGTGGTCGCGGTTGTCGCATCGGCCTGTTCCACGCGCGCGGGTTCCTTTGACGATCTGTCACGAATTGCGGATATTTGCCAGGCTCGTGGCGTGTGGCTTCATGTGGATGCGGCGCATGGTGGCGCTGTCAGTTTTTCACGTGCACACCGCCATCTTCTGGCCGGTATCGAGAAGGCTGACAGCGTTATATGGGATGCACACAAGATGCTTTTTATCCCTGCGCTATCGACATATCTTTTTTATAAAAACCCGCGCGACAAACACAGGACGTTCAATCAGGATGCCTCCGTCTTGTTTGCCGAGGATGGATCCTGTGAATATGATTGCGGTCAGGTAACGCTCGAATGCACCAAGCGGGCTGCGGCTCTGTCTCTCTGGGGCGTTTTATCCATTTATGGACCAGCCGCATTTGAAACCCTGATCGATCATATCTACGCGATCACCGCAAAGTTTATCGAGCGGCTGTCGAGGATGAGTGAAATCGATATTCCCATAAAGCCGCGGTTCAATATCGTTCTGTTCCGCTACGTGCCCGGAAAAGGAAAGGCGGATGATTTCAACAGACGGCTTCGGGAATTCATCGTCAAGGATGGGGGTATATACCTGACAACCACCACCCATAATCATGAAGTATATCTCCGTTTCGTTGTCATGAACCCGCGCACGGATCAGACCGATATCGAACGGCTTATCGATACGATCAAAAGATTTGCGGATGCTGCATAGGGAAACGGGTGAGACAACCCCAGATGCTTTTGTCTTCCAGCATCAAAGGGTTGCCACACGATCTTGCGTGCGGCGCGAATAAGAAAGAGCTGTTTTGTAAAGCGTCAAAACTGTAAACCAGCAATCAACAAGTGGCAGCTAACCTGTTGAATTCATGGTCGGAGCGGCGGGATTCGAACCCACGACCCCTTGACCCCCAGTCAAGTGCGCTACCGGGCTGCGCTACGCTCCGAACGGGAGAAGCCTTAGAATGCAAAGGCTTTTTTCGCAAGCCCTAAAAACGGGAAATCAGAACAAAATGCATGGGGATGCACAGAGTTGCATGGCTTGGCACCGAAAGTCCCACGGAAATCCCCGTGGATTTTCATCATATTGTGTTCCGTCAATCTGTTTTCTCGGGGCGGATGCCTCGGCAGGGTTCATGGCCTTCATGGCAGACCTCATATCCTCCATCATTGACGAACAGGCAATCAGCTGCGCGGCACCAGCAGAATAATACAGGCGCCGCTCAAGGCGATAGAGGCGCCCATAATGTCCCATCGGTCCGGCTTTGCGCCTTCCGCGAGCCATATCCATAGAATGGACGCGATAATATAAACGCCGCCATAGGCCGCATAGGCGCGACCTGCGGTGTCGCTTTCGACCAGTGTCAGCAGATAGGCGAAAAGCGCCAGCGATGCCATGCCCGGAATGAGCCACAAAGGCGATTTGTCGAGCTTGAGCCAGGCCCAGAAGGCAAAGCAGCCCGCAATCTCGCAAATCGCAGCACCAATATAGGCAAAGAGTTGTAACTGCATTGCTTTTCGGACCAGAGAAGAAAGCCCGTATAAACGGGTTTTCTGTTAAAATGCAGGACAGAGCCTGCGTGAAAGAAACGGGCTACGCGATACCTGAAAACCCGTAGAACAGAGCCGGATGGCCGAACAGCGCCGCTTCTGCGTATTGTTCGTTATCTTCCGGCCGCAATCTCTTTGGCGTGTAAAAGTCTGTTGTCGTGGGGGCGGAAATATTGTCCTCAACGACAGAATTTCGTGACCCGACAGCATGTGTTGAATTTTTCTGTGAGGGTTATTGATCACGTATGGTTAATGCGCGGTAAAGAAGCGTGGTCACTTGCCACATTTCTTCAAAAATACCGGAAATCAAAGAGATTCCAGTCATCAGGCCAAACCTGCCGCTTAACCCTATCGTTACCTTGAGACCATAGATTGAGACAGGAAGGGCTTGTCGGAAAATGCGGTGAGCGCCTGCGGAGTGACGATATGGTGAAAGTCGCGTCGGCAGACGCAGACAAAGATGCGGCCACGCTTTTCGAGCGTCTGGGCCGCAACTGGCTCCTGATATGCGGCGCTGCCTTGCTTGCGGCAGCGCTGGCTATGGGCGCTTGTCTTCTGCCAGGCGCGTTTCACCCCGCACAGGCTTTTGCTCAATCGACTTCCGATGAGACAATCGATGCGTTGCGCGAGCGTCTGCGCATGACTGAGAACAAAGCGACGGAATATGCCGCTTCACGCACCTATCTTGCAAGCCGGAACAGCAGCGCCATTGCAGGCCAGCAATTGACGGATATTGCGGCGGAGCTGCGCCAGATCAAAACGACACGCGTGGCGCTTGCAGCAAAGGCCGAGAGCATCCGCGACGCCTTGGCTGCGAATGAGCCGGTCGAACTGCTGCCCGATATCCTTGCATCCGGCGCCATGCAGCAATTTGCCGAATATCGATTGCAGATCAATGCCTTGATCGCCGATCTTTCCACAACGTTGCGCCAGAACGATCCGCGCCTGCGCTCATTGCGCGCCCAACGCGACAATCTCAGCGCTCAGGCATCGGTCGCTGGGCGCATGTTGCTGGCCAGCATCGAGAAGGAAATCACAGCAGCCAAAGAACGCGAGAGCGAGCTTGAAGGCGAGATTGCCGCTCTCAGGAAACAGCTTGCCGGGGCGGACGATATGGAGGCGCAATTGCGCATGCTTGAGGCCGAGGCATCAACATTGCGCCGCGCCCTTGCCGACAGGCTTGCAATTCAGCGTGCCTCAATCACTGCATCCGATGATACCGCGCCATGGGGGTTCCGCCTTTCGCCGCAATGCCTGTCGCTTCTGGGACTTGGGCTTCTGGCGGGCCTGCTTCTTTTATCGCTTCTCGTCATCCTGCGCGATGTCTTGCGCAAGCCTGCTGGTGCGTCCGCAAGCCATCCCGGAGAGGCTATTGAGGAAGTCAAAATGCCTGTGCAGGTAGAGCCGCAAGAGATCGAACAGAAGCCGGCTGGCAGTCCCTATGGCGTTGATGCCATTGCGCTCCGTCTTATGGAAAGCGGCGAAAAGCGGGTGGTGGTGGTATCGCCGGAGGGCGACGAGGCATCGGCTGCGACGGTGCATCTGGTGCGCAATCTGGCGGATCGGGGCAGGCGGGTTGTTCTTCTCGACATGAGCGCCTATGGCTCGCTGGGGCTGGCTATGCTGGATGGTTATCGCCATGCCGGTGTGACCGAATTGCTGACCGGCAGAAAGCGCTTTAACGAAATCATTCACAGCGACCGTTTTTCACAAGCCCATGTCATTCCCTTGGGCGAGGATGATCCCGTACAGGCCATGAATGCGGCGGATCGCCTGCCATTCATTCTGGAATCACTGGAAGCGGTTTATGATTTTGTCATCATTGAATGTGGCGCTTCAACTGCACGACAGATCAGCCGTGTGACCGATCGCACGACAAGCGTTATCATGAGCGTTGTCGATCCTGAAAGCGCGGCGGTGACAAGTGCGGCCCTTGATCTTGATCAGGGCGGCTATGAGGATGTGGTGATTTTCATGGACGAGCGCGCCAGCAAGAACGCACACACATCACAATAAATTCATTGAAAAACAAGGCGGTATCGTCTCGCCTTGAATCTAGCGCTCAGCAGGCTTTCGCTTGCCGCGTGGCGGCTGAACCATCCACCAGATGATGCCCATGGCAGGCAGAACCCATAAAAGGCCGGTGATGAAGAAATAGAGAAGATGCACCCATGCGGGCGCTTGCCCGAGATGGGCAACGGCAATGAGCGTGGCGATGATCGCATAGACAATGACGAGCGCGACCAGCAAAAATGTACCGATCAGTTTTTTCAGCCGTACAGGCATGACGCTTTCCCCTTCATGATTTTCATACCTATCCCTTGGCGTCTGCGCATGAAAGCGCAAAAACGCCGCGGCTCATTGCCTTGTCTCTGCGTTCATGATGCGGCATGTATCGGGCCGATGGATTTTGAAGGATGAAATGGCATGACGGAATTCTCCGTTGCAGGACAGACGGGCAGGACGCGCAAGAGCGAGCGTGACCGGCGTCTTGTCCGCTATTGGCTTTATGCGGTGTTTCTGGTTCTGATTGCCATTGTCATGGTGGGAGGGGCGACGCGCATGACAGGATCGGGCCTGTCGATCACCGAATGGAAGCCCATCCATGGCGTCATTCCACCGATGGGGCATGACGAATGGCAGGAAGAGTTCGACAAGTACCGGCAAATTCCGCAATATGAGCAGATCAACAAGGGCATGTCGCTTGGCGAATTCCAGTATATTTTCTGGTGGGAATGGACTCATCGCCTGCTGGCGCGGTTCGTGGGTTTTCTGGTGGCCATTCCGCTCGCCTTCTTCTGGCTGACGGGGCGGCTGACGAAGAGCCTCAAATATCGCATGCTGGGTTTACTCGTGCTCGGCGGGTTGCAAGGTGCTATCGGCTGGTGGATGGTTGCGTCAGGCTTGAGCCAATTGACGAGTGTCAGCCAGTATCGGCTAGCCATCCATCTAACGACCGCCTGTATCATCATCACCGCCGTCTTTTATATCGGGCGCGGCCTTGCAACCTACACAGAGCGTCCGGCAGGGCGCGGGATACAGCGCTTTGCGGGCTGGCTGGTCTTTTCGGTGCTGGTGCAGATTTATCTCGGCGGGCTGGTGGCGGGGCTTCATGCGGGGCTGACATTCAACACATGGCCCCTGATGGATGGCGCGGTCATCCCGTCAGACCTGTTCATCCAGTCGCCATGGTGGCGCAACCTGTTTGAAAACCCGAAAACCGTGCAGTTCATCCATCGCTTATTTGCCTATGGCGTGCTGCTTCTCGTGGTTCTGCATGTTGTCCAGACCATCAAACACGCACCCGGAACGACGCATATGCGCCGCGCCATTCTTCTGTTGGGGCTGGTTCTGGTGCAGGCGTCGATTGGCGTGATGACGCTATTGATGAGCGTGCCGCTGCATCTGGGGCTGACGCACCAGTTCGTCGCCATCATCGTGCTGGCATTCGCGGTCGCCCATTGGCGCGCCACCAAGGGGGCTTACGAGGAATAGCGCGATTTCTCGTGTCGCATTACTCGATCACCTGCATGTCTTCGGGAACCTTATAGCGATGGCCATCATAGCGCAGGCGGCTCTTGCTGATCTCCACGGGATTGTCTTTCTCGTCGCACTGGTCCTCTTTGTTTGCCGCCGCCTCGGAGCTTTTGCTATGGGTGGTGATCAGGAGATCGGGCGCTCCATGATATATCTTGCGCCCCATGGCAAGGCTGCGTTTCATGTCTTCAAAAGAGCCATTGCAATTGCCATCCCATTCGCCTGTGTTCTTTTCGACCTCGAACCGCTCAAGCACAGGACGAAGTGCCGTGCCATTCATATCGAACAGCCAAAGGCCGGTCTGGTAAAACGGGTTGACCCGTGACGCACCCCTTCGCGATGCACGAAGGCCAAAGGCCAGTCGACCGTCAATCAGCCGATAAGGTGCCGTGTCGAATGCGAGCAGGCTCAGGCCAATGGCGTCATCATTGATCATGCCGATGACGCGGTGACGTGCGACCGGCTTCAAATTATCATGATCAAGCACGGCGACTTCCATGTCGCCCGCGGCTTCAAAATCACCTTCCGCGGTCAATAATGGCGCGGCGACAAGCAAATATTGCGGCTGGGCAGGCCATTGTCGGCAGATCATCGCGTAGGGCGGCGTGCCAAGATAGCGATCCGTCGAAATCGTGACGGATGCATTCTCAAGCGTGAAATAGGATGGCCTGCTTTCCTTGGCCTGCGGAAAGAGCGCGTGCAAAATCGCTTCGGCCCGCTCGCCGCATTCATTATCGTCGTTCAAGGCAAAGGCTGGTTGCGCCGCAAACATGGCAAGTGCAACAACCAGCAGACTACGATAGAGCGTCAAGTGCCGAACCATGTCCATCTCTCCGGGCTATGGCTTTTATAATCCGACCTGTTTTCCGAGCATCAGGTCCATGTTCTGCACGGCGGCCCCCGATGCGCCCTTGCCGAGATTGTCGAGTAGCGCCACCAGATTGACCAGCCCATCGCCTTCGGTGCCGAAGACAAACAGCTTCATGCCGTCCTTGCCCGCAAGCTCTTCCGCATCAAGCCGCGGAAGCTGTGCGCTTTCTTCAAGCGAGACGACTTCGACAATATCCTGTCCGGCATAATGCCCGGTGAGGATCGCATGCACCTTCTCAAGCGACGGACGGCCTTCGAGATCATTCAGATAGAGCGGTACCTGCACGATCATGCCTTGTGCAAAGCGTCCGACACTGGGGCTGAAGATCGGACGACGCTCAAGGCGGCCATGCAATTGCAGTTCCGCTACATGCTTGTGCTGAAGCGGCAAGCCGTAGAGAAAATGATTGATAGCAAGATGTTCAGGATGATTGACGTCTTCCATCTGTGCGATCAGCTGCTTGCCGCCGCCCGTATAGCCCGAAACCGCATTGACGCTGACAGGATATTCAGAAGGCAGGATATCCGCGTCACGTAAGGGACGCAGAAGCGCAATCGCGCCGGTCGGATAACAGCCCGGATTGGCGACGAGCCGCGCTTCCGCAATGCGTTCGCTCTGGCCTTTGGCAAGCTCGGCAAAGCCATAGGCCCAGTCCGGGGCAACGCGGTGGGCGGTCGAAGTGTCGATAACGCGGGTCGAATGATGATCGGCCAGAAGCGAAACCGCTTCTTTCGAGGCATCGTCGGGCAGGCACAGAATGGCGATATCGGCGGCACGCAGGTAATCGGCGCGCAAATCCTTGTTGCGCCGTTCCGCTTCGGGGATGGAGATGACCTCGATATCGTGACGCTCGGCCAGACGGCTGCGGATCTGCAAGCCCGTGGTGCCGTGTTCGCCATCGATGAAAATTTTCGGTTTCATGCGTTTTGCCTTTGAATTCAGTCCCTTGCAGGAATATGCGGATTCATTCTTTGAAAGCCTTGAATCAATCTCTCAATGAGCAATCATCGTCGGGCTTTTCGTTCGGCCAGAAGCCCCAGATAATACATGGCAATGGTCGCACCCGCGATAGCGGTAATATCGGCATGATCATAGGCGGGCGCAACCTCGACCACATCCGCCCCCACGAAATCAAGTGTGCCAAGCTTGCGCAGCACTGAAAGCATTTTGGCCGAACTTGGTCCCCCCGCAACCGGGGTGCCGGTTCCGGGCGCAAAAGCCGGATCGAGACAGTCGATATCGAATGTCAGATAACTCTTGCGACCTTTGGTGCGTTTGAGAATTTCATCGGCCAGCGCCTGCGCCGACATATCCTCGACCCCATAACCATGAATGATTTTTATGCCGCAATCTTCCGGCGCATGCGTCCGGATGCCGATCTGGATCGAATGGTCCGGGTCGATAATGCCGTCGCGCACCGCACGCGCTACAAACGAGCCGTGATCGATGCGCTTGCCATCATCGAACCATGTGTCCTGATGCGCGTCGAACTGCACCAGCGCCAGCGGGCCGTATTTGGCGGCGTGTGCCTTGAGGAGCGGCCATGTCACGAAATGATCGCCGCCAAGTGTGAGCAGAAAGGCATCGTTTTTAAGGATTTTCGCGGCTTCTCGCTCGATCGTTGCCGGTGTCTTGTGATGATTGCCATAATCGAGCAGGCAATCGCCATAGTCGATGACGGCCAGATTCTCGAACAGATCGCGCTCGAAGGGATATTGCGGATCATTGTCGAAAATGGCGGAAGCGCGCCGGATCGCCTGCGGTCCGAACCGCGCCCCGGGCCGGTTGGAGGTGGCGGCGTCAAACGGTATGCCCCAGACGACGGCCTCTGCACCCTTCAACGACTTTGTGTAGACGCGCCGCATGAACGACAACACGCCCGCATGGGTCGGGTCGGTGGCCGCACTCGTCAGGCTGCGGGCGCTAATCGCGTGGTCAATTGTCTTGGTGGCCATGATCTGTTCCGTAAGAGGACGATTCGCCCATAAGATAGAGGGATTGCGGGCATAAAAAAAGCGGACCCGAAGGCCCGCTTTTCCGTAATTCTTCCAAAAGCAGATTAGCGCTTGGAGAACTGGAAGCTACGACGGGCCTTGGCCTTACCGTACTTCTTACGTTCGACGACGCGGCTGTCGCGTGTCAGGAAGCCGCCGCGCTTGAGAACCGTGCGCAGGCCCGGCTCGTAATAGGTCAGCGCCTTGGAGATGCCGTGACGAACAGCACCGGCCTGACCGGAAAGACCACCACCGGCAACGGTGGCAACGATGTCGAACTGACCGGCGCGGTTGGACGCAACCAGCGGCTGCTGCAGGATCATCTGCAGGACGGGACGAGCAAAGTACTTTTCAAATTCCTTGTCGTTGACGGTGATCTTGCCGGAACCCGGCTTGACCCATACGCGTGCAACGGCGTCCTTGCGCTTGCCGGTAGCATAGGCGCGGCCCTGTGCGTCCAGCTTCTGGACGTGGACGGGAGCGGCCTGTTCAGCCGAGGCTGCTGCCACGGTGCCGAGTTCTTCGAGCGAATTGAGCTGCTCAGCCATGATCATGCATTCCCTTTGTTCTTGCGGTTCAGCGCGGCGACGTCGAGGACTTCGGGCTGCTGAGCTTCATGCTGATGGTCGGTGCCTGCATAGACGCGCAGGTTCTTCAACTGGCGGCGGCCAAGCGGGCCGCGCGGGATCATGCGCTCAATAGCCTTCTCGATGACGCGTTCCGGGAAACGGCCTTCGAGAATCTGGCGAGCGGTACGCTCCTTGATGCCGCCGGCATAACCGGTGTGCCAGTAGTATTTCTTGTCGGTGTATTTCTTGCCGGTCAGAACAACCTTTTCGGCATTGATGATGATGACATTGTCGCCATCGTCAACATGCGGGGTGAAGGTTGCTTTGTGCTTGCCACGCAGACGATTGGCGACGAGGGATGCAAGACGGCCCAGAACAACGCCTTCAGCGTCGATCAGGATCCATTTCTTCACCACTTCAGCCGGCTTCTGGGAAAAAGTTGCCATTGAAGTCTTCCTTGACTTGATCCCCGTTCTTTAAAACAGGGCTTTTTTTGTTGCTTGTGTTGGCTTGATCCAACTCTCAAGAGAGGACGAGAAAGCTTTCGCCGCACTCTTGCGCGGGTCGATATAGGAGTTTTGGGCTTGCGTCAAGTCGTAGATTTCGCAATCAGTTTTAAAATACAAGCAAAAACAATGGCTTATGTTATTGGTATTATAATACCTTAGTTTTTTGAGGGACTATATGCACAGCGCTTGATATTCCTGTGCCGATCTCCATGTCTAATAAGAGCAAAGTAGGAGATGTCCATGCAAAATCCGTCCGATCAGGAAATCCGCGATATTCTTCAGTCGGTCAAGACGATTGCGCTGCTTGGTGCTTCGCCAAAACCCGAACGCCCCAGCAATGGCGTGATGGCGTTCCTGTTATCCAAGGGCTATCGCGTCATTCCGGTCAATCCGGGGCAGGCGGGCAAGCAAATCCATGGTGAGACGGTCGTGGCGCGTCTTGCCGATATAAAGGAGGGGGTGGATATGGTTGATGTTTTCCGCGAGTCCTTTGCGCTTCCGGGGATTGTCGACGAGGTTCTGGCCATGGAAAACCGCCCATCGGTCCTATGGATGCAACTCGATGTCGTGCATGAAGAGGCAGCGGAGCGTGCCGCGCAGGCGGGTTTGCAAGTTGTGATGGACCGCTGTCCGGCCATCGAATATCCGCGCCTGATCGGTTAAGGAGCGAGGGCGGAAACGAAATTCGATAGCCCATGGAAATTGGCAAAATCCTCCTTTGCTTTCTGAGGAAGCGGGCCTAACCTCCGCTATTGAAACCGGCATTTGCAATCAGGAGGAAACAATGTCGAAACGTTCGCCCGCAATCGAAACGCTTGCCGTCCATGCAGGCGCAAAGCCCGATCCCACGACCGGCGCTCGCGCAACGCCGATCTACCAGACGACCTCCTTCGTGTTCGAGGATGCCGATCATGCGGCGGCACTCTTTGGGCTACAGGCTTTCGGCAATATCTATACGCGCATCACCAATCCGACGACGGCGGTGCTGGAAGAACGCATTGCGGCCCTTGAAGGCGGAACGGCAGCGGTTGCGACCGCATCGGGACACGCTGCGCAATTGCTGGCTTTTCATACGCTTTTGCAACCGGGAGATAATTTTGTCGCGGCCCGTCAGCTTTATGGCGGTTCGATCAATCAGTTCGGCCAGTCGTTCAAATCGTTCAACTGGAATGTCCGCTGGGCGGACGCCACCGACCCGACTGATTTCGCCCGCCAGATCGATGAGCGTACCCGCGCCATCTTCATTGAAAGCTTTGCCAATCCGGGCGGCATCGTCATCGACATAGAAGCCATTGCCGAAATCGCTCACCGGCATGGATTGCCGCTGATCGTCGACAACACGCTGGCGACGCCCTATTTCGTGCGTCCCATCGAGCATGGCGCCGACATCGTCGTGCATTCGCTGACCAAATTCATCGGCGGGCATGGCAATTCCATGGGCGGCATCCTGATCGACGGCGGCACCTTCGACTGGGCCAAATCCGGCAATTACCCGCTTCTGACCGAGCCGCGCGCCGAATATGCCGGGCTTGAAATACACAAGAGTTTTGGCAATATTTCCTTTGCCATCGCCGCCCGTGTGCTGGGCCTGCGCGATCTGGGACCCGCCATTTCGCCGTTCAATTCGTTTCTCATTCTTCAGGGCGTTGAAACGCTTGCCTTGCGCATGCAGCGCCATAGCGACAATGCGTTGAAAGTCGCAAGCTGGTTGCAGGCCCATGAAAAAGTGTCATGGGTGAGCTATGCCGGTCTTCCGGGCGATCCCTATCACGCGCTTGCGCAAAAATATTCGCCCAGAGGGGCGGGGTCGGTTTTCACCTTTGGCGTGAAGGGCGGCTATGAGGCGGGCGTTAAATTCGTTGACAATCTTGAGCTGTTCTCCCTGCTCGCCAATATCGGCGATACCCGCTCATTGGTCATCCATCCGGCATCGACCACGCATCGGCAACTGAGCGATGAGCAGAAGGTAGCGGCGGGTGCGGGGCCTGACGTGGTGCGGCTTTCCATCGGCATCGAGGATGCCGACGACATCATAGCGGATATCGAGCAGGCGCTGGCGCGGATATGATCGCTTGAAAACGAAAAAGGCTGCGGATGTCGCAGCCTTTTTGCCGGATCGAAAGAATTAGCGCCGGTTCATGTTTCGCGCCCGTATATAGGCGCGACTTGAATTGTCCGTGTCCGGGCTGCGGGTATCACTGTGCCGTGACGGATCAGCAGCCTGATGTCGTGGCCGGACATAGGCAGGGCTTGACGGACGTGGCCTGTCGATCTGTGGCGGACGGGGACGCTCCGGTCTTTGATAGTCAGGGCGCCTGTCGCGATAACGATGATCCCGATAACGGGAATCGCGATAATAGCGCGGATAACGCCGGTTATTATAATAGCCGCCATTATCAAAAACCACGCCCGTACCGATATAGCCGCCGCGCACGTAATAGGGGTCGGAATAGCCGCCACCATAATAGTCTTCGGAAACGCAGCCGCTGAGCGTCAGCCCGGCCAGTCCCATGCCAATGGCAATGAAAAGCGATTTGAATGACATGGCCGCTACTCCTTTTAACTGCACATGGGCGCGCACTATCTTGCAATACCCGAAATTCTATACCCGGAATATGGGGTGCGAGCGAAGGCGCGCATAATCAATAATGATTACAATGCGCAAAGAGAGCCGAAGTTCCTGCGGAAAGGCAAATGCGCTCCCTTATTCTTTCCAGCCAAGCGAGCACTGCACCGCCTTTTGCCATGTCTCAAACAATGTGCTGCGTTCCTTCGCCGACATTTTGGGGTGCCAGCGATGGCTGACCTGCCAGTTTTCGACTATATCATCGGTGGATTTCCAGTATCCCACCGCAAGACCGGCCGCATAGGCGGCACCGAGTGCGGTTGTTTCGACAATTTTTGGGCGGACGACGGGCATGTCGAGAATATCGGCCTGAAATTGCATGACAAAATCATTGACGGCCATGCCGCCATCCGCCCGCAATTCCTTGATCGTCACGCCTGAATCCTTGACCATCGCATCGAGCACTTCGCGCACCTGATAGCAACTCGCTTCCAGTGCCGCGCGTGCAATATGCCCCTTATTGGCAAAGCGCGTCAGCCCGGCGATGATGCCACGAGCCGAGCTGTCCCAGTGTGGCGCATAAAGGCCGGAAAAGGCCGGGACGAAATAGACATCGCCATTGTCATCAACCGTGCGGGCAAGCGCTTCGATATCGCTGCTTTTCTGGATGATGCCGAGATTGTCGCGCAACCATTGCACCAATGCGCCAGTGATGGCAATCGAGCCTTCCAGCGCATAGGTCGGCTTTGCATTGCCAAGCTGGTAGGCCACGGTTGTCAGAAGACCATAATCGGAGGAAACGCGTTCCGTACCGGTATTCATCAACAGGAAACAGCCTGTGCCATAGGTGTTCTTGGCCGATCCGGGTTTGAGGCAAGCCTGTCCGAAAAGCGCCGCCTGCTGATCGCCCAGAATGCCCGCAAGCCTGACGCCGCGCAGCGCCCCGACGCTGACTGGAGCGTAAATCTCGCTGGAAGAACGGATTTTCGGCAGGCAGGCTTTCGGAATGTCGAACAGCTGCAAGATGTCCTCATCCCATTGCAGGCTTTCGATATTCATCAATTGCGTGCGTGATGCGTTGGTGACATCGGTGATGTGGATGCCGCCATTGGGACCGCCGGTCAGGTTCCAGACCAGCCATGAATCGATGGTGCCGAACAGGGCTTCACCCGATTGCGCTTTTTCGGGCGCGCCCGGCACATGATCGAGAAGCCAGCGCAGTTTCAGCCCGGAAAAATAGGTGGTGATCGGAAGACCCGTTCTGGAGCGCAATCGATCCACCCCGCCGTCCTGTGTATATTGGGCAACCAGCGCATCCGTGCGTGTATCCATCCACACAAGCGCATTGTGCAGCGGCGTGCCGGTCGCCTTGTCCCATAGAAGAGCCGTCTCGCGCTGGTTGGTAATGCCCACCGCCACGACATCGACGGTGGCAAGCTTTGCTTTCTTGAGCGCCTGTGCAATCACTTGCTGGGTGTTGCGCCATATTTCCAGCGGGTCATGTTCAACCCAGCCGGCTTTGGGGTAAATCTGTTCATGCTCATGCTGGTCGATCGCGACAATATCGCCCTGATGATTGAAAATGATGCAGCGCGTGCTGGTGGTCCCTTGATCGATCGAAGCAATGAATTTCTTCATGAACATCTTATCCTTTATACTTGCATTCTATGCGCTCAGGGTTCCGATCTGATGGAGTCGGATGAAAACGCGTTTTATCTGCCAATTTCCCACAATCTACAGGTCATACAAGTCTTCTTTATGGTTGACCAAATGATGGGAACACTCCATTCCTGTCCGCAGAGGAGTCTGTGATGACAATAAAAGCAATTTCCACTGTTGTATTGGCCCTGACTTTGACTGGCTGCGGCGTGAGTGCTTCCAGATATGAACTGGGCCAGCAGGTTCTCAAAGGCAGCCCCGCGCTTCAGAACGATTTTATCAAGAACTGCGCGCAGCGCCTGCGCAACAAGCCGTTGCAAGAGCGGCAGACCCTGGCGGCATTTGCCAATACCTCTGTCGCGGCACTTCCGCGCGTTTTCTGTTCGCGCGTGACCAAGGGCGTGGCATCGGGTCGTCTGTCATATGCGGATGTAAATGCCGCCAAGCGGGGACAGCCGACGGTCAACATGATCAAGGTCTTGCAGGGACGCTAAAGCATGCCTCCCGAAAGTGGGTACCGGTTTCGGGTTAAAGGCATGCGTAGAATAAGTTCATGCCTCCCGAAAGTGGGTACCGGTTTCGGGCTAAAGCCATGCGTAAAAATAAAAATTTAAAGCGTGTGACCCAATAGAGCAAATTGAAACACGCTTCAGGAAACTTTTCCCGGTATGCGGGCCATTTCGGCGGCCTTGGTCGCGATCGCTTCCGGGCCTCGTTCGCCATTTTCAAATGTGCGGATGACAAAACGGGCCAGCCGTTCCTTGTCTTCGGGACTTGCGGGATATCCATCCATGATCTCGCAGCTGCGGTTGTAAGCTTGCTGCAAAAGAGCAAGATCCGCAGGGGTAAATGAACCCCGATAAGATGCGCTTCTGAATGGCATATATGTTCTCCTCTGGATTGCAGAGGACGCCTGATCTTATAATTTTGCAAGAGAAATTTTATTGATCGCTAAAACGGACCTTTCCCGTGACGATAAATGCGCAAAGAGGCGTATCGGGATTTTCTTTCTCCCGATACGCAAATGTTTTTAGCCTTTAAGCGCTGCGTCCAGACGCTTTTTCCATTCATCATTCGGAATAATGGAAGCCGGAGTCCATTGGCCCTGCGCCGCCGGTCCCTGCTGCATCTGTCCTTCGTTGAATTGCCAGACGAGAACCTGTGGCGGGTT
>JAATGD010000270.1 GCA_015654965.1 Hyphomicrobiales bacterium | reverse complement strand
CCCGATGTCGCCTCGTCGCAAAGCAGGATTTCAGGATTATGGACCAGCGCGCGGGCAATGCCCACACGCTGCTTCTGTCCACCCGACAAGCGTGAGGGATAAACGTCATGCTTGCCCGACAGGCCGACCAGCGCCAGAACCGCATCGACGCGTTCGTCAATCTGCGTCTTCGGAACGCCCGCCACCAGCAAGGGCAGCGCCACGTTCTGACGCACCGTTTTTGCCGAGAGAAGGTTGAAATGCTGAAAAATCATGCCGATGCGGCGGCGAAGCGCAACCAGCGCGTCCTCATCGAATTGGCCGATATCCTTCCCGTCGACCAGAACCCGCCCTTCCGTCGGCTGTTCAAGCCGGTTGATCGTCCGCAAAAGGCTCGACTTTCCCGCTCCGCTGCGGCCGATGATGCCATAAATATCGCCTGCGGGAATTTTCAGATCGATCGCACTGAGCGCGTCAACCGAACCGGAAGCGGAACGATAGGTCTTGCCCAGTTTCTCGAAAGTGACCGATCCTGCGCGGATCGCAGCTCTGGAGGCCGGATCAACCGGTCTTGCCACAGGAGTGGTCCGCCCCAAGGAAGGGGCTATCATGTCGATCAATGCTGCCATGACAACGTATAAAGCTTGTCATTGGAATGATAGGCCTTTGCCGCAGCCTGCCGGACGGCTTCGGAGTTCTGGTAAAGTTCTACCAATTTGCGCAGCTTCGGATCCTGAGCGCGATCTTCATGCACCGCGAAAAGGATCGCGAAACGGCGGTCGTCGATGCCCGAATAAAGAAGTCCTGATCCCGGATCGAAAAGCCCCGATGCAGCAATGAAATGAGGATAACCAAGGGCCAGATCGACATCGCCGGTTACACGGGTCAATTGCGGTCCTTCGACTTCGGTGAACTGAAGATGTCTCGGGTTTTCGATAATATCGTCAAGCGTTCCGTGGAAACCAACGCCCTCGCGTAACTTGATAAGGCCAGCCTTTTCTATCAGAAGCAGGCCACGTCCCTGATTGACGGGGTCATTGGCGATGGCGACGGTGCCGTTTTCCGGGATTTCGTCAAAACTTTTGTGCTTGAGCGAATAAAGACCGATATTGGCCAGAATACCCGTCCCGATATCGGTCAGTTTATAGCCTCTATCCTTGATGGCATTGTCGAGAAAAGGACGATGTTGGAAATAGTTCACATCTATATCGCCCGCCGCCAATGCAACATTGGGCGTCGTCCAGTCGGTAAATTCCACCGCTTCAATGTCCAGCCCCGCAGCCTTGGCCTCGGGAATGAGAGCTTCGATCGTATCCGCATAGGCGCCAGGCACGACACCGACCTTTACGGTTTCCGCCCAAGCCGGAACAGAGAAAGAAAGGGCAAGCGCCGTCAAAGCGCCAAAACTTATGATTTTCATGACTTCCCCATTGTTTTTGCGTGGTCTGTTTCGCCTCTGGAACGCGTTTAGTTGGTCACGCCAGCTTTCGCCCACGGAAGGCTGTAAAGTTTTGAATCTTCAGCAAAGGACTTGTGGATCTGCTGGCGAACAGCGTCCGAATTCTGATAGATTTCGATGAAGCGCAGTACATTCGGATCACTTGCATTGTCTTCACGCGCGACAAAACGGATCGCGAAATAGACGTCATCGATACCGGAATAAAGCAAAGCGCTACCGGCTATGTCGGGCTTTCCGGCATTGACGAAATGCGCCGGATATCCTTGTGCGAGTTCGACATCATCGAGCGCCCGAACCAGTTGCGGGCCTTCGATTTCCACAAACTGGAAATCGCGCGCATTTTCAACCACATCGCCAAGCGTGCCTCGCGCGCCAACGCCATCGCGCAACTTGATCAGTCCTGCCTGTTCCAGCAGTTGCAATCCGCGCCCCTGATTGACCGGATCATTGGCGACCCCGATCCGCGCGCCTTTCTGCAATGCATTGAAACTGGTCACTTTGGAAGAATAAAGCCCGATATTCGGCAAAAGCCCCACACCGGCACTTTTCAGCTTGAACCCCGTTTCCTTGACGGCATTATCGAGAAACGCCTGATGCTGGAAATAATTGATGTCGAGATCGCCCGCATTGAGAGCGACATTGGGCGTCGCCCAATCCGTGAACTCGATGACCTTGACATCCAGTCCTTGCTCACGCGCTTGCGCGGCCGCGACTTCCACAGAATCGGCAAGAGAACCGGGCGTGACACCAATTGTGAGATCTTGTGCCATGGACACGGAACAAACCAGCGAAAGAACAGCGGCAGTCCCGCCGATTTTCAACAGACTCCGGGAGAACCATCCGCGGCAATCGACCAGCGACATTTCCAGAGATGATTGCCATTGACGCAATGGCGTCAGCGTCAAATGACGCAATGGCGTCAAAAATATTTTTCTTTTATCCATGTCGTCCCGCCAGAAGAAGATATCTTGAATAATCGGCTCTAAACCGTCCCATATCGGGAGCCGTTCAACTCTATGCGGGGGGATAATTCCGGGTAAGAAAAGGAATTCTATAATTTTCAGCGATGTTAAAATCGCAATGTCGCCTTGCCATGCAGAAGAGCTGCGCAAAAGAGCAGGATCGGCAATGAAAGAAAACGACCCTGCTGCGACTTGTTGAGAATAATATTTTCACTTCCCCCACAATTTGGCATGCCCATCCTTGCCGCAACCCGCAAAATTCCGAATATTTCAATCATGGACAATTCATGAAACGGGGTCGGATTTGGAAAAATCCTCCATTCTATCGCGACGGGCATGGCTGAAGGCGGCGGTGAGTTTTATCGCAATACCAGCCGTTTTCACGCACACATATGCGCAGACAGGTGCAGATTTCACCGCCAGACCGCAAATCGGCGGCCCCTTTCGGCTGACGAGCCACCGTGGCGAAACCGTGAGCGAAAAGGACATATCGGGGCACCCACATGTGATATTCTTCGGCTTCACCCAATGCCCGGAGGTTTGCCCCACGACATTATGGGAACTCAATAGCGACCTGAACTATCTTGGCGAACGCGCAAAAGATCTGAGAATCTATTTTGTAAGCGTCGATCCCGAACGCGATACGCCTGAAGCTCTCGCCAATTATCTCGGTTCTTTCGATGAAAGCATAAGCGGGCTTACGGGAACGCCTGACGAGATTTTACAGATGGCGCGCAATTACAAGGTGGTCTATCGCAAGGTCCCAACAACCGATGACGATTACACGATGGAACACACGGCACTTCTTTATCTCATGGATGCCGACGGGAAGCTGTTCGACACCGTTCGCTATCAGGAAGATGCGCAATCGCGCCGCAAAAAACTCTCGGACCTGTTGAGCAAATCCGCATCAGCCGTGCATTAAATCTGCCTCATTGCGCCTTCGCAAGTGCTTCACGCAGCATATCCGCTGCCGCACATCCCCTGTCACCGCACAGGATTTCAAGATAGCGAAGATTTTCCTTGGCTCCATCGATATTGCCGGTCGCGATGAACAACTCGCCCTTATATTCGAGCGCTCCCCTGTGGCTCGGATCAAGAAACAGCGCGTCACGATACCATTTCCCGGCTTCATCATATTGACCCAGCTTGCGGTAGCTATAGCCCAGCAAGTTGCTGATTTCCGCATGTTTGACTGTCTTCTCCAGCTCCAGCAATGAGGATATGGCCTTTTGATAATCCTCCTTGTAAATCTCTTCCCGGATTGCAGATATATCCGGCAGGTCGGATGATGGGGCGCTGCTGACGGCCAAGGACCGGGATGTTCCGCTTATCAGCAGCAGCCCGGCCATCAAAAGCAGCCATAGACCAAACAAGCCTTTCATCGCATAACCGTCAGACGTCATCTCAGGCAGCCTTGCTGACCGGCTTATATTCTCCCATTTGTGAGAGAATGGTCTGTTTGAGTTCAACGAAACGCAAATTTGCGCGATCACGCGGGAATTCCAGATCGATGTCAATTTCACTGACCACCCGCCCCGGATTGGCATTCATCACCACAACCTTGTTGCTCAGATAAATGGCTTCTTCGACATCGTGGGTGACAAGGATCATGGTCACGCCTTCGACGCGCCAGATTCTCTGGATTTCCTCCTGAAGACGCACACGCGTCAACGCATCGAGCGCGCCCAGAGGCTCATCCAGAAGCAGGATTTCCGGGCGGCTGACAAGTCCTCGCGCAATTGCCGCACGCTGTGCCATGCCCCCCGAGAGCTGATGCGGATAGGCGTCTTCAAAGCCCCTCAGCCCCACCAGTTCGATATGCTCATGAATGGTCTTTTCCTTTTCTTCCCGCGACCAGCCGATATTTTGCAGGCTGAGGCTGATATTCTGCCGTAACGTCAGCCAAGGCAGCAATCGATGATCCTGAAATACGATACAGCGTGACAGACTTGTTCCGGCAATTCGCGTGCCGTTCAGCAGGATATCGCCGCGATATTCATCGTCCAGCCCGATGATCAGACGCAGCAAGGTCGATTTCCCGCAACCACTGGGGCCAACGAGCGAGACAAAACTGCCCGGTTCAACGGTAAAATTGGCCCCCACCAGGGCATTGAAAGGTTTGTTGTCTGCAACCTGATAGGTTTTTGAGACATTGCGGATTTCCAGACGTCCTGACTTGGACATGTTATTCTCCATGAATGGCGCACAAGCCGGGTTTAGCCGTCGTAACCCTGTTTCCAGCGCAGCACGCGTTTTTGCACCAGATACATGCCGCGATCGATCAGAAAGCCGATTGCGCCAATGATGATCATGCAGACGATCAGCTGGTCGGTCAGCAAAAGCCCTTGAGCACGGAAAATCAGAAAACCGAGGCCTTCAAGACCGCTCAGCCCTTCGGCGACCACGACCAGCGCCCACGCCAGACCCGCCGCATAGCGCAAAGAAACGACAATGCTGGGCATTGCGCCTGGCAGTATGACCTGCCGCACCAGTTGCAAAGGCGTGAGGGTCAGCACTTTCGCCAGATCGACATAGTTCCGATCGACGTTGCGAATGCCCTGCAAGGTATTCAGGAACACCGGAAAGAAGACGGACTTGGCGATCACAAGGATTTTTGCCGGTGCGCCAATGCCAAGCCAGAGCACGATAAGCGGCAACCATGCGATACCGGGAATATGCCGGATCGTATCGAAAGTCGGACCAAAAAACCGTTCCACACGCTGCGAAAGACCCGCCGCAACGCCCAAAACGAGCGCCGCGACAGACCCATAAATAAAAGCCTGTCCGACGATGACCACGCTGGCCCAGATATCCAGCAGCAGATTCTGCCGCAGCAGCATGGTCCAGAACGCCTTGACGACGACGAGAGGTGCGGGAAGGAACACGGCATCGATCCATTCTCGCGACGAAGCCGTCTGCCAGAGGCCAAGAATGATGAGCGGCAAGATCAATCCGGTCAAATTGATGCGGCCTATGCGCCGGAAAATGCCGCCACGCGTAACGTTCGACAATCCGTCTGCCGCCGACGTTACGTCGGCGGCATCAGTCGATATACTCATAATACATTCCTGTTTCTGGCCTGTTTTATGGCCTGAATTTAGAGGCGTCCATAAGGTGAAACCGATCAGCGGTAGATCGAATACTGACCGCCAACGAAGAAGCGCCCATCGACAAACTGGTCCACCTTCTCGTCACTCAGACGACGTTCATTGAGAATGTCATCGCCATTATTGACGTACCATTCCTGAAAATTCTTGATGGCCTGTCGTGCACGGTCCGCATTGGGTTCACCGGCCATGAATTCCCATTCACCCGTATGGGTAATCTGGAATTTTGCGACTTCCAGCGGCACACGGGTTTCGCGCGCCACGATCTCGGCCGCTTCATCGACATTGTCATAGGTCCATTCCCGTGTGCGCTCGCGCGCCGCAAGGAAAGCCTTGACCACATCGGGATATTTTTCTGCAAAATCGCGGCGGGCAAAATAGGTCACGCGACCGGCATTGTTGATATAGATACCATCGTCGGGCGAGCGGTCGACGACCTTGAGTTTGCCGGACAACCAGGCGCCTGTGAAAGCACCGGCGGCAAGATGGGCCGTGGTTGCATCGGATGCGCCCGAAAGAACGGCAGAAATGGCAACCGTCGGATTATCGATCGATTCATAACGGATACGGCCCTTTTGTAAACGCGTATCGAATGGCAGACCGGCCTTTGCCGCGACTTCAAAGGGCGCGGACCAATAGCAGCTGATGCGGCTGCTGCCGAATTTCTTGCCGTCGAGATCCTTGATGGATTGAATGGCGTCGTTGTCGGCGCGCGCAAGAATTGGCGCGCGATAACGGTTCGACGGCTCCGATACCCACAGGATCACTCCGTCCAGTCCGTTGGCGACATGCACTGTCGCCGGATAGATCATGCGCTGGGCAATTGCGATAGCGCCCCCACCGACCGCGGCAGCTTCCGCGCCCAGCAGTTCAGCGCCGCCAGAAGCGATCAGGTTGACATCGGTCGTTCCGATCGGATCGAACTCATCCTTGAAGAAGCCTTTTTCGCGGGCAATGACCGTCCATGGCGTCAACTGAAGATTGATCGAAGGCAGAGGCTCTGCTGCTGACACCGATGATGGATTGGTCAGCATGCCGAAGGTTGCGATCCCCGCAAATGCGATGCTGCCGAGAAGTTGTCGGGTTTTAAGAAAACTGTTTCGCATTGGCCCACCCTCTATAGTTGCCGGTTGCTGGTTGTTTAAAAAGATTGCGTTTAATCAGGTGGTGCCATTGTCCTTCAGTCGAAGGATTTGCGTCAAATATGTCTGTTGCGTTGCGACACCTTTGAATGAAACGCTGTACCCATGTTTGGGAAAATGAAGAAAAACATGACCCTTTGGGCATGGTACGGGTTGGGAAACAAATATCAGGGCGCGGAAGAAAGGAACGATCTGGCATGATTGAAGGGTTGAGAAAATTCACTGTCTTCCATCGCGCATTTGTTCTTGTTCCGGGCCTGCTCCTTTGCCTATGGGTGACGGAACCCGCATCAAGCGAAGAACACGCGCAATTGCGCATAGGCCTTGACTATGCGCCTGTCTGGGGACCGGATACGACCCGTATTTTTACGGAAGAAGGATTGGAGCCGGGCCTCGCCGCAGAACTTGGCAAGACGCTCGGAAGACAGGTTGAACTTGTAACGATCCCTGCGTCCAGTCAGGCGGCGGCTCTGGAAGATGGTCGCGTCGATCTCTTGATTACCCGCCAGCCGATCGATACATCAAGCGCAAACGGCAGCAGCGCTTTGGCGTATCCTGAACATGGTATCGCGGTTTTTGAGAGCGGCTATAATTCCGGCCTGAGCGTGGCAATGCCCACCTTCACGACGATACGGCGTTGGGAAGATCTTGCGGGGAAAACCATTTGCGTTTCTGACGCCAACAAACATGGTCAGGCTGTAGCCAGATTCTTCGGCGCATCGCCAAAACTGTTTCGCGCTCCGGCACAGGCCTTAATCGACCTGAGAACCGGAGCATGCGATGCATCCATTCACGATCAGGCTGGGCTTTCGCAATTGCTGGCAACGCCTGAATGGAAAAAATTTTCCGCAACCCTGCCTGAAATCGATCCATCCGCAATGATCGTCGCAGTTTCGGCAACCCGGCCACGATTGGCGGAGCAAGTCAAAACTGCGCTATCCGACATTCGCAGCGGCGAATATTGGCAGAAAGCACCGAGCCAATGGGCCTCTAACGTCGCTTTCGATGTCTATCTCAATCAGGTCGGCAGCGATTGCCATTGATCGGATTAATGCAGCGCCGCATTCGACTAGAGCATTTCCAGTAAAAGTGCATAGCGGTTTTGCTGGAAATGCTCTAACATGCCAGCAACGTCTCCGAACCACCTTATGCTTCGACAGCTTTTCTCTGCCTCCCGGCGACAGGGAGGTGAAATGCAAACCGCAACACGCCAGCAAAAAAAGCGCCGCATTGCTGCGGCGCTCTTCATTGTTTCATTTGCGTGTCAATCAGCCGTAGGATGCGACCGGAGGGCAGGAACAGATGAGGTTCCTGTCTCCGCCGACATTATCGACACGGCTGACCGGCGGCCAATATTTGGCGGTCGGATCGCTGTCCTTTGACGGGAAGACGGCTTCCTCGCGACTGTAAGGATGCGTCCAGTCCGTCGCCAGCGTATCGCCCGCGGTATGCGGCGCATTGGCGAGCGGATTGTCATCCGCAGGCCACACGCCATCGGCAACCTTCTTCGCCTCACCCGCAATGGCAAGCATGGCGTCGCACAGACGATCGATTTCCGATTTCGGTTCCGACTCGGTCGGCTCGATCATCAGCGTACCTGCAACCGGCCATGACATGGTCGGCGCATGGAAGCCATAATCGATCAGACGCTTGGCAACGTCATCGACGGTAATCCCGGCGCTGTCTTTCAACACGCGTGTATCGATGATGCACTCATGCGCCACACGCTCATGCGCGCCGGTATACAGGATCGGATAGGCCGCCTTCAGGCGATGCGCGATGTAATTGGCATTGAGAATCGCGCTTTCCGTCGCCTTCTTCAGCCCCTCGCCGCCCATCATGCGGATATACATCCACGTAATGACGAGGATCGAAGCGCTGCCGAAGGCGGCCGCTGAAACAGCATGTTTCGTGCCGTTTTCGACATGACCGGGCAGATAAGGCACCAGATGCTTTGCCACGCCGATCGGCCCCACACCCGGACCGCCGCCGCCATGCGGAATGCAAAAAGTCTTGTGCAGGTTCATATGGCAGACATCCGCGCCGATATCGGCGGGTCGCGCCAGACCAACCAGCGCATTGAGGTTGGCGCCATCGAAATAGACCTGACCGCCATTCTCATGCACGATCTCGCAGAAAGCCTTGATGCCTTCCTCGAACACGCCGTAAGTCGAGGGATAGGTGATCATGAACGCGGCAAGATTGTCGCGATGCTGTTCTGCCTTGGCCTTGAGATCGTCGATATCGATATCGCCGTCCGCACGGCAATTGACCACGACAACACTCATGCCTGCCATGGAGGCACTTGCCGGATTGGTGCCATGCGCCGAAGACGGAATGAGGCAGATATTGCGATGGCCTTGCCCACGCGCCTGATGATAATGGCGAATGGCTAGAAGACCGGCATATTCGCCCTGACTTCCGGCATTGGGCTGCAGCGACACACCGGCAAAGCCGGTGACTTCGCAAAGCCATGCCTCGACGTCATCCGTCATCTTCGCATAGCCCTCGGCCTGTGCCGCGGGTGCAAAAGGATGCATGTTTGCGACGCTATTCCAGCTCACCGGCATCATTTCGGCTGCCGCATTGAGCTTCATCGTGCAGGAGCCGAGCGGGATCATCGCGCGATCGAGCGCCAGATCCTTGTCCGCCAGGCGACGCAGGAAACGCATCATCTCGGTTTCGGAACGATGCGCATGGAACACGTCCTGCGTGAGAAACCCCTCGCCGCGTGGCTTACCCGGAAGGCGTGGCGTCCCAGCATCCACGAGCTTTGCGCCAAAAAGCGACACAAGTGCTTCAAGATCAGCCTCGGTCGAGGTTTCATCAAAGTTCACGCCAAGCGTATCCGCATCAATGATACGCAGCAGTCGCCCACCCTTGTCGGCTTCTGTGGCCAATATTTTTGCCTTGCCTGCAATCTTGACCGTCACGGTATCAAACAGGCTTTCACCGGCAATCTCGATGCCTGCCGCTTCAAGGCTTGACGCAAAACGGGCAGCAAGACCTGCTACGCGGGTGGCAATGGCCTGCAAACCAGCCGGACCATGCCAGATGGCAAAACATGCCGCCATATTGGCAAGCAAAGCCTGTGCGGTGCAGATATTGGATGTGGCTTTGTCACGGCGGATGTGCTGCTCACGCGTCTGCAAAGCGAGACGATAGGCGGCGCGGCCATGCGCATCGACCGACTGGCCGACAATACGACCCGGAATGATGCGGGTCAGCGGAGCCGACACAGCAAGATAGGCGGCATGTGGTCCGCCAAAGCCCATCGGCACGCCATAACGCTGCATGGACCCGACAGCCATATCCGCGCCCCAGCTTGCCGGTGCTTCCATGATTGTGAGCGCCAGCGGATCAGCAACAGCGATCACCAAGACACCCTTGGCTTTCGCTCGAGCAATCACTTGGGAGAAGTCACCATAGACACCATGCGTATCGGGCCACGGCACGACGATGGCTGCCGTATCGTCGGCAATCTCGCTGCCGGTTTCGATCTGCCAACCAAGCGGTTCTGCACGAGTATTGATCACATCGACCGTCTGTGAATGCAGGTTTCCTGCAAGCACGATACGCGTACGCTTGTCGCGGTGGTGACGAACGGCAACACCAATGGCTTCTGCCACGGCGGTCGCCTCATCAAGCAACGAAGCGCAGGCGACCGGCAGGCCGGTCAGTTCGGTCACAAGGGTCTGGAAGTGGAACAGCAGTTCCAGACGGCCCTGACTGATTTCCGACTGGTAGGGCGTGTAGGCCGTATACCATGCCGGATTTTCAAACAGGTTGCGCTGGATGACGGGCGGCGTATGCACGCCATGATAGCCCGCGCCGATAAAACTTTTCTTCACTTCATTGCGGCCCATGATGGCCGAAAGCTCAGAGAGAGCATCGGCTTCGCTCAAGGGAGCGGGCAGATCGAGCGGACGATTGAGCCGGATCGAGGCAGGCACAGCCTGCGTGATCAGCGTTTCCATCGAAGGAAGGCCGAGCGCGGCAAGCATTGCGCGCTCGTCTTCCAGCCTTGGCCCTATATGCCGGGCAACGAATGGCAGGACGTTTTGCGTCATTTGATTATCCTACAAGCGCATCATAGCCGGCTTTGTCGAGGAGCCCTGTTAACTGGCCCTCGTCGGAAAGCTTGAGCTTGAACAGCCAGCCCTCGCCTTCCGCGGCCTGATTGATCAGGGCCGGATCGGAAGCGACGGCTTCGTTGACTTCAACCACCTCGCCATCGACCGGCGCATAGACATCGGAAGCGGCCTTGACCGATTCAACGACCACGACGCCATCGCCCTTGGCGACCTTGCGACCGACTTCCGGCAGTTCCACGAAAACGAGGTCACCGAGTTGTTCCTGTGCGTGGACCGTGATGCCGACCGTGGCGACAGAGCCGTCAGTGACAATCCATTCATGATCTTCGGTGAACAGGGTATTGGCCATGGACATTATCCTTTGCGATAGCGATGCGGTGTGAAGGGAAGTGTGTGGACATCAACGGCAACCTTGTTGCCGCGAACGTCTGCAAAAACGCGTGTACCGGGGGCGGTAAGGCTTGCCTCGACATAGCCCATGGCGACCGGAAAGCCCGCAGAAGGGCCAAAGCCACCCGAGGTGACCGTGCCGATCTGGCGTCCAGTTTCATCGAAAAGAGCGGCGCCACCGCGCACCGGCTGGCGACCTTCGGGCTTGAGGCCAACGCGTTTTGCGCCGGCACCTTTTTCAAGGGCAGAAAGCACGGCGCTCGCGCCATTGAAGGCGGCTTTCTCGCGCACCGGCTTTGAAATCGCCCAGGTGAGAACGGCTGAAACCGGATCGGTTTCGGGCGTAATGTCCAAACCATGCAGGCAAAGGCCCGCTTCAAGACGCAGACTGTCGCGTGCCGCCAGACCAATCCATTCTACACGATCATCGGCAAGGAATTTTGTGGCCAGTATGCGGGCTTCATCCGCAGGCAGGCCGATCTCGAAACCGTCTTCGCCGGTATAGCCCGAGCGGGTCATGAACCAGCCGGATTTCGGCTCGAAGCCGGTCATGAAGGTCAGATCAGAACCTGCAAGCCCCGCATCCGCAATGACGCTTTCCGCTTCCGGTCCCTGAATAGCCAGAAAAACGCGGTCCAGAGGCGTGACCTTCACGTCCCGCCCTTCGGAAGCCTCCACGAGATGCGCGATGTCCGCATCCGCATTGCCGGCATTGGCAACGACCATGAAACGGTCGTCTCCCAAACGGGTAATGATCAGATCGTCGAGAATGCCGCCCTGATCATTGAGGAAGAAGGTATATTTGGAATGGCCGATTTTAAGGATCGTTGGGTCAAGCGGACAGGTTTGCGCCAGAAGGCTTGCAGCTTCCTTGCCTGAAACCTCGATCAGCTTCATATGGGAAATGTCGAACAGGCCGACATGCTCACGCGTATGAAGATGCTCCTTCATCACGCCCAAAGGATAAGTGATTGGCATGTTCCAGCCGGCAAAGCCACCAAAACGGGCCTTGGCTGCTTCATGCAGATCCTGCAAAGGCAGGGTTTTCAATTGCGCATTATCGCCCATAACAACTCCAGAGTCACACGTATCCAGCCGCAAAATGCGGCTGCTTCGTGCCCCTCTGTCTCAGGCCTGAGAGACTCGCATGGCAGAACACCACACTTACACCTTCGGCGCGGGTTTCCCCGACTTTCCAGAGTTGCCTTACCTGCCTGCGGTTCCTGATACCTGAGAGATTTCGGGCGATTTCCCCTTCGGTGGCCTTACGGCACTCTCCCGCAGACAGACAACGTAAAAGCAATGTGCTCTAACGTCCGACAAAAACCACTTATCGCAAACCACCCGACGAGTCATCCCGAATTATTGTCTTCATCCGACAATTTCCCGAGTTTTTGCGACAAAACTGTTGACGGGTTCCAATCGGGAAACTATGCCCAGACGAATTGAAAATGGCGATTGGCCCAAGCTGATATTAATTGTGATTTTAAAATGGCCGGACTGCGCAAAATAAGTGCAATCTCCGGGCTTAATTGCACAGCAGCTATGCAAAACTGGCTCTGCAAGTTTTCGGCGACACCGCCTATATGCTGTCTGCAACAAAGAGATTTGATTTTGACTAGGTGAGAGAAATGAACCTGATCCGCTCGTACAACAACTGGCGCCGTTACCGCAACACCGTGAACGAACTGAGCCGTCTGAGCCCACGTGAGCTTAACGACCTGGGCATATTGGCCGCAGAAATTCCGTTTGTTGCCCGTAAGGCCGCTGCTCGCTAAGCGAACAATAAGGCTTGCGCCTTATAAGGATCGCCAAAATGCGCGGTCCCTACTGAATACAAACCACCATGACGGCCCCTCCTCCCCTTTCGTCTGGTGGTTATTGACCGGAACGCCTCCTAAGCCCGGTCCTGTATAAAACACCCGTTGCCCTTGCAGCGGGTGTTTTATTTTGCACAACCATTTCCGCTTTCAGGCGACCTATGCGCCTTCGGCGCACTGGCCAGCAATTCTTTCAAGCGTGCGGAACCGGCTTGCAATCTGTACCGATTCAAGGCGCACGCGGCGTCCTGCATGGAAATGATTAAACTGGGGCAATCGCCGATGGCATGGCCGTGTTTCTTTCTTTGCAGATGATGTCTGAAAATATCGTCCACCACATAAACATGATTCAGCGTATGCACCATATTCCCGAACCGTATCAGCCACCACCGATACGGGGATGTGCCAAGGATGGTGGGGGCGGTAGACATGCTGAAACTCCGTGATGTTTTTGAACTTCGTGACAATGAGCAACATGGCGGCGCAGAATAATCCTTCGGAAATTGCGTCCTCACGCTGCCGTCCATCAAGTCGCCTCGTTTTCGTCTGCCGCTTCAAAGGCCTTGAAGTCGACCTCCGACATGTGTGTACGTTTCGCCACCGACCCAGATCCGACCAGAATCGTCCCGGCTCACATAGATGCAGCCATTACGGCCAAGGCGAGTGCCCTGAGCCGCAACATAGTCCTGTTCTGCCACGCCCGTGGCAAACAGCCATTGCGCCAGCGATGCGTTTAGGCTTCCGGTGACAGGATCTTCGACGATAGCGCCCAGATGATCGCTGAAAAAGGCGCGGACCTCGAAGGCTGCCTCACCGCCTTTCGGATGAGGGCCGACAACGCCGATATCGATGCGGTCGGGCCAATTGCGAACCGGCTCGAGAGCAAGCACCCTTTCCGCCGATGCCAGCCTAATCCCCAGCCAGCCGGGACCATTGTCGATCCAGGCGGAATCAAGGATGTCGCTGGCTTCAATGTTCAATAGTTGCCGTGCTTCTTCCAGTTCGGCAGGCGTTGGCGAGCCGGAGCGGAGTAACGGCGGGGCGGCAAAGGCAAGCCGCCCATGCGCGCGCCGGACAGTGACCAGCCCCGCCCCGCATTCCTGCACGATGTCCGTTTTGCTTTTGGACACTCCATTCGTGGATAGCCAGGCATGGCAGCTGCCAAGCGTGGGATGACCGGCGAAGGGCAGCTCCCTGTCCAGCGAGAATATCCTGACCCGGTAGTCGGCCTGCGGATCGGTGGGCGGCAACAGAAAGGTAGTTTCAGAAAGGTTGAACCATCGCGCCAATCGCTGCATGTCATCCGTCGTCAGGTCGCCCGTGCCGGTAACTACCGCCAGCGGATTACCGGACAGCGGCCCGGAGCCGAACACGTCGATCATATGGAGTGCAAAAGTCATGACATCGCGCTTTCAGTTTGGATCAATTGACGGTGGTGGGATGGAGAGGTCGGAGCTTTCAGCCCTGCCAGACAAGCAGTTTAATGCCGGCAACCGCAAACACCGCGGAAAGCACGGATTCGATCCAGCGCCGCAATCCGGTGTAGAGCGCAACCATGGAGTCGGTGGAGAAGATCAGGGCATAACCGCCGAATACGATGACGCCAAGGATGGCGCATCCCCCGAAGATCGCTGGCAACATGCCGGTGGGGGCATCCGCTCGAAATCCCAGCGACATGATCGCGATCCAGGACAGGATGGCCTTCGGATTGCCGATATGCATTAGAAGGCCCTGCCGGTAGAGCGCCCGATAGCGCGGCGTCGCACGCCCTGCATTCGTTCCGGCAAAACCGGAGGCCGGTTTCAGAGCCGACCTGCCGGTACGGAAGGCGAGATAAAGCAGATATAAGCCGCCACCGATCTTGATGACGAAAAGCGCCTGAGCATAGGTGGTGAGAACGGCGGACATGCCGGTCCCCGTGAGCATCGCCCAGAAGAGCGATCCGGTGATGACCCCTGCAGCCAAAACCAGCGCTGG
>JAATGD010000243.1 GCA_015654965.1 Hyphomicrobiales bacterium | reverse complement strand
TGGAAAAGGCAAGGAAGTTTTTCGGATGAGTGATATGGAAGACAAGGTTCAGGCAGAGGGCGAGGCGCTGCCCGCCGACAAGGCCGCAGAATCGGAAAACAATGCCGTTTTTTCGGCCTCGGCCATCCCGCAGGATGAGCTGTTACGTATGACGGATGATATCATCGGGGCCTTGAAAACCGTCTATGATCCTGAAATTCCTGCCGATATTTACGAGCTTGGTCTGATTTACAAGATCGATATCGAGGATGACCGTACCGTCAAAATTGAAATGACGCTGACAGCACCCGGTTGCCCCGTGGCTGGCGAAATGCCGGGCTGGGTTGAAAATGCTGTCGGTGCCGTCGAAGGTGTTTCGATGGTTGAAGTCACGATGACATTCGATCCGCCATGGACCGCTGATCGTATGTCCGAAGAAGCGCAAGTCGCGGTCGGCTGGTATTGATCAGGATACGCATTATCGCACCCAGGCAGGATGCGACAATGCACGGCATCAATAGCCGGTCGTATGCTGATAGTGGGCGGATTCCCGGCCCATGCAAGCCTGTATCTGTCCGACAAAACCGCCCATTGCCATAGCCGCCGCAAGGACGGAAGGCGCGCCTTTGATGGGTATAAAACATACGGAAACCAGCATTTTCCAGATGCGGCTCGCCATCTTGGATGGCAATTTGGCAAGGGTTTGCGCCGGGTTCTTCTTATAGGCTGCGGTAAATTTTGTAATTTCGTGATCGCGCGAGCGCCGGAAATGATAGGACAGTGTCAGCCGCGGGAGTGGGACTGTTTCATAAACAGTGGCATCCGGTGCCCAACCGGTTTTGGCTCCCAGTTTTTTTGCCTCAGCCCATAAATGCCAGTCCTCACCCCCCGTCAGGCTGAAATAGGGGTCGAATTTAAGCCCGGTGCTACGGAAGAAATCAAGCCGTCCCATCCAGCTCCCTGTTGCAACCTTGATCGTGCTGGCTGCACCGTTTTCACACTTGCGTCGCGTTTTGCATTCTGCATTGTGCGACATCTTTTTCAGGCCCATCCAGACAAATTGATGCCATAGGCTGAGCTTGCCCTCGACAGGCATCGGCCAGACAGGCGAACCCACGATATCAAGATCGTTTCGCTGTTGTTCTGCAAACAGTTCTACAAGCCAGTCGGGTTCTGCGCGTTCGTCATCGTCAATGAAAACAAGAAAATCATAATGATTGTCGATTGCATGATTAAGAGCACAATTGCGCGCGAACGAAATGCCGGTCATGGGCTCCAGCTCGTACTCTATTTTTTTATCAGGCATGAGGGCTGTAAAAGACTGGATATGTCCCTCCAGTGTCTTTTCGGCATTATTCTCAACGATTAGAAAATCAAATGTGGCATTGTCAGGAGAAATGACCTACGCGAGCGATTCAACCAGCGCATTCAGCATCATAGGGCGATTGCGCGTTGCGGTCGCTACGAGAATACTATATTTATCCATATTAGCCTCATTTATATTATTTACTAAATTGTAATACATGGAAACATAAAAAGTAATTAGTAAATATGATATGTTTATGAGTTTAAATGTTTTCTGCTATTGTATGGTGTGTTTCCTAAATTAGATTGTTTTTATATAAAGGGATATATCTATTTATTGGGATCGCATTTACAGGGTAATGACGCAGATTTCAAGGTGGTTCAGACAATAGATCGCTTTCTGTTTTGACAGAACAGGTGGAGCCGCTCCATTCATTGTTTTCCGCATTGTCTCACCTAAAGTTCCGCAAGATTTCTGGTAAGGATAATGTATCGAACAATGGAAAAGGCGCTGTTGAAGGCGCATTATTCAATCCACCGGGGACTTTTATATTGAATGCGGTCATTGCGCTGGAGCGGGTAGCGGGAATCGAACCCGCGCGTTCAGCTTGGGAAGCTGACAGGCTACCATTACATCATACCCGCAATAGTTTATATATTTCAAATTATTATGCGATAATTTTACCATAATAGATCATAATATTTTACCGCATGTTTTGCAAAATATGATCTATTTTTCTTCTCGTCAACGCGCTTGAGCATAAAGCCTGAAATTGGAAATGCTTCCGCCTATCGAAGCGTTTTGGCGCTCCTTATGAAGACTTGGGAATGATTTGTGTAGCTCCGTCTCAAAAATTCGCCTTTTGCCCATTGATATCCTTAAAACTGTCGCCATTTTTTTGAAAAGTCTGGCGAAATTTCAGGCAATGATTGACGGGTATTTTTATGGCGAAGACAACCAAACGACGGGGCTTACTGATCATCAACCCGAATGCGCGCAACGGCAGGGGTTTTAACCCTGATATGCGCAAGGCGCTTGAAGCTTCAGGTATTGTCTTGTCTGAACGTCAGCCCAATGAGGGGGAAACGATTTCCGATCTCATCCTGCGCGAGCGCGATCATGACATGGTTATTGTCGGCGGTGGCGATGGTTCGCTTAATGCTGCCGCAAGGGGGTTGTTGGAAACAGGCTTGCCGCTTGCCATTCTGCCTCTGGGGACAGCCAATGATTTTGCGCGCACCGTTGGCATACCGGCAGATCCCGTTCAGGCCACTCGCGCATTGCGCCGCTACCAGCCACAGCCCATCGATCTGGGCGAGGTGAATGGCCATCTTTATTTTAACGTCGCCAGTATCGGTTTTAGTGCGGAACTGGCCCGTCAACTCGATGCGGCATCAAAGAAAAAGTGGGGCAAGCTTGGTTATGCGATTGTTGCTGCCCGTATTTTGATGCGCTCCGAACTTTTTACCGCCTATCTTGAGCATGATGGGATGACGGAACAGATCAGGACGTTGCAAGTCGCTGTCGGCAATGGAAAATTCTATGGCGGCGGCATGGCGGTCGAAAAGAATGCTGCCGTCAATGATGGAAAACTCGATTTTTATAGCCTTGAAGTCGATCACTGGTGGCACTTGCTGCGGCTACTGCCCAGCCTGCGACGTGGAACGCAATCGCGCTGGAAGGATGTGCGGGCCTTTCCCACGCAAGAAGTGATCATTCGGACCAAGAAGCCGCGCGCAGTGAATACGGATGGGGAAATCTCCACCTGGACGCCTGCCCATTTTCGGCTGCTACCGAAGGCCATTCAGGTTTACATGCCTGTTTAAGTCTCAGGAAATTATATGGAATGTTCGCAATGACGTGCTTCTGCAAGCCGTTGCCCATGCCTGAAATCTTTCATGAGACGAGCGGGGATTCGGATGAAATCCTCAAAGCATTAACAATACGTCAATGAATCGATGGCATCACTATGGATAAATAAATGCAGCTGCGTATATTGGCTGTGATCATAAATGACAGGCGTGTGGCGTATGGGAATTGGGCGTAGGCTAAAGACTGTTTCAGTCGTCAAGAAGACGGGGATGATGCGCGACAAGCGTTCCTCCGTTGCAGTGATCGCAATCATGTCTTTTGCTGTCGCTCTGGCAGGCTGTGCTTCCAGTACGTCAACCTCGGGTAAACAGAAGAAGCGCTCCAAGGAATATTTTGCTGAATCCAAATATGGTGTGAAGGCAAGTCCTCGCGTTGCACATGCGGGCAAGCCCATGCCGCGCGGCGGCGGACGTGATCAGACCGGGCGCCCCTACAAGGTCAAGGGGCGTTGGTATTATCCCAAGGAAGACAGGAAATACACGGCTGTCGGACAGGCATCATGGTATGGAGAGGCGTTTCACGGTCGTCTCACGGCCAATGGTGAAGTCTATGACATGTCGCATCTGACGGCCGCGCATCCGACCATGCCGCTGCCGAGCTATGCGCGTGTCACCAATATGGATACCGGCAGCTCGGTCATCGTGCGTGTCAATGATCGCGGTCCCTATGAATATGGGCGTGTGATCGATCTGTCGCAGAAGGCCGCCGATATGCTCGATTATCGTCATCACGGCACCGCCAAGGTAAAGGTCGAATATGTCGGGCGCGCGCCGCTCGACGGACAGGACGATGCCTATCTCATGGCATCCTATTCCCCGGGCAACAGCGATGCGATCGGGCAACCGGCAACTGGCGTCATGATGGCCATGAACGGCCCGACGCCGACCTCGCGCCAAGCCGATCTGCCGCCAATGCCTGCTTCCGTGCCTCTGCCGCAGGATTCACCGTTCGATGTCAATCCTGCCTATGGCGAGACTATGCCTGCCCAGCCCGAAAGCGTTCCATTGCCGGGACAGCGGCCAGATTCTCTCGCCAATCTCGGAGCAGGAGCACATAATGGCGGACTGGCTGGCTATGCGCCGGACCGCCATATGGCCAATGCCTATGCGCAAGAGCGCACTTATGGTGGCATCCTGAAGCCTGATGCGGTTTCCAGTGACTGGAAAACATCCGATACCTCAAATCAAGACGAATATGTCGAGCTTGGCCTGTTCGACACGCTTGATGCGGTAGAAAAGCTCGAGCGTACCTTGCCGCAATCGGCAAAAATATCCCGCACGAAAGTATCGCTTGAGAATGGCGACTTTTATGAAGTGACGGCTGTGGCCGCAAAAGGCGGGAATGACGCTCTTTTGCGTGCCGCGTGGAAAGCGGGCGCCGCAAATGCATTCGTGGTGCGCACGAACTGATCCGGTTTTCGTCTAAACCCTCGACCTGCACGGCAAAGGCCGATATGAAGTTGAATCATGCCTGATCGGGCATGATTTCAATTGTTCGGAAGCCAGAGTGTCAGGGCAGGTGTCAGGTTTGTTCATTACATTCGAGGGTGGAGAAGGGGCGGGCAAGTCGACGCAGATTGCCTTGCTGGCCGCGTTTTTGCGCGATAAGGGTTTTGAAGTGCTGATCACGCGCGAACCCGGCGGTTCGGTGGGGGCCGAAGCCGTGCGCCATGTTATTTTGAGCGGTGGCGTCGAAGTCTATGGTCCTGCCATGGAAGCGGTTCTGTTTGCGGCGGCGCGTGCCGATCATGTCGATCAGTCTATCCGTCCGGCACTTGAAGGCGGCAAAATCGTCCTTTGTGACCGTTTTGTCGATTCAAGCCGTGTCTATCAGGGTGTGACGGGCAACCTTGATGCGTCTTTCATGACGGCGTTGGAAAAAATTACGGT
>JAATGD010000071.1 GCA_015654965.1 Hyphomicrobiales bacterium | reverse complement strand
GCCGCCGCCGCATCATGACACTTATTCCATTGAGGACCTTGCCCAGCTTATCCACGATTGCAAGGCGGCGCGGGTGCGGGTGGTCGTCAAGCTGGTGTCGTCGGAAGGCATCGGCACCATCGCGGTCGGCGTCGCCAAGGCGGGCGCTGACGTCATCAACGTCGCGGGCAATACTGGCGGCACGGGTGCTGCTGCCGTTACCAGCCTTAAATATACCGGACGTGCTGCCGAAATCGGCATTGCCGAAGTGCATCAGGCGCTATGTGCCAACGGATTGCGCCAGAAGGTGACATTGCGTTGTTCGGGCGCACATCAGACGGCCAGCGATGTGGTGAAGTCGGCGCTTCTGGGCGGTGACAGCTTTGAGTTCGGTACCACGGCACTGATGATGCTCAAATGCGTCATGGCCAAGAACTGCAATGTAAAATGTCCGGCGGGCCTGACCACCAATCAGGAAATGTTCGACGGCGACCCGCGTGCGCTGGCGCAATATCTGATGAACATCGCGCATGAAACACGCGAGATATTGGCCTCGCTCGGCTTGCGTTCGCTACGTGAGGCGCGGGGACGTTCGGACCTGCTGCACCTGCTCGATCATCCGTCGAGCGTCGGACAGCTCGACCTTCGCGCCATGCTGGCGGTGGTCGATGAGGTTCGCATCGACAATCCGGTCTATATGGAAAAGGATTATGCGGTTGATGACGGCTTCATCGAACTGGTGCGTAGCGCCTTGATCGATGGCGGACGGGATAGCGTGTCGCTTGGTGGCAATCGCCATCTCAACAATTGCAACAAGAGTGTCGGCGGCCAGCTCGCCGTCGATATAGAGCGGTTGCTCAATTACGAGATCGACGATGTACAAGCTTCGCACGCCTCCGCGGTCAAGACAGATCATCGCGGACGGCGCTATCTCGATGCGGAAAGCGTGCGCATCGCCACAAGCGGCTCGGCGGGGCAGTCTTTTGGTGCGTTCTGCAATGACGGCATGGCACTGAGCCATAGCGGCACCTGCAATGACGGCGTGGGCAAGAGTGCCTGTGGCGGCATTATCGTCGTGCGTTCTCCGGGCGGCGGCTCGCAGGACCTTGGCGGCAATGTGCTGATCGGCAATTTCGCGCTGTTCGGCGCGACTGGCGGACGTCTCTTCGTTGAAGGGCAGGCGGGCGACCGTTTCGCAGTGCGCAATTCCGGCGCTTCCGCCGTCGTGGAAGGGGTTGGCGATTTCTGCTGCGAATATATGACCAATGGCGCGGTGCTCAATCTGGGCGGTTTCGGCAAGGGTTTTGGCAACGGCATGAGCGGCGGTTTCGTCTACCAGTACGATCCCTATGGCGAGTTGGAAAAGCGGGCGAGCCATGATTCCATCCTGATCGGTCATCTCGACGGTGAGGAGGATACGCAAACAGGCTTTCACCTTGATGCCATCCATCGCATGTTGCAATGGCATGTGAGTGCCACGGATTCGCAGAAGGCACGCTGGCTGCTCGACAACTGGCAGAGCGAAAAGCACAATTTTGTCTATGGCATGCCGCGTGCGCTGCTGCTCTATCAGGACAGCGATGCCATATTGCAGGCCAAAAGCCGCAAGGAACTGGTGGAGGAACTCTCCGAGGCATTGGCCGCGCATCAGGTGCGCAAGTTCAAGCTCGCCTATCGTGACCGCAAGGCGGTGCTGAACGGTCATGTGCCGGGTTATGGCGAGACGGATACCGAGGCGATGTTCACGCTTCTCAACAATTACACGGTGCTGAGCATGGCGCAGTCGATTGCTCTGGCGCGGGTGCCGGGAGCGCGAGGGCTATCGGATCCGGCTATCGACAAGGCAGTGCGCAATCTGGTGCTGACCGAGGATTTCTCGCTTATGCACCGGCTGAGCCGCTATGCCCAGAACGCGATTGCAGATTATGACGACGAGGCACTGGCCGTCATGGTCGCAGCCAAGAGGCTTGCCGACTACAAGGAAGCGCTCAAGGGTCGCAACACACTGTCCATGGACAGTGTGGGGACTTATGGCTGGATCATCTATCAAAGCGCGAAGAACATCGAACGTATCGGTCATCTGCCCAGCTTCGAGGAACTTTTCGCACGCCAGTCGATGGAAAGCCCCGCCGACGCGAAGAAACAGGTGTGAGACAACAATGAAAATACCCTATATCCCGGAGGATGCCCCCTTCAACGAGGACCAGCGCGCCTGGCTGGCCGGTTTTCTTGCTGGCCTTCATTCGCGGCTGGCCATGGGAGGAGAGGCTTCTTCCACATCCACGACATCTGCCGCCAAGGTCGAAACACCTCTGCATATTCTTTACGGCACACAGACCGGCAATGCCGAGCGTGTGGCGATGGACGCAGCGCAGACATCGCGCACACTGGGCTTTGCCCCGCAAGTGACGGCGCTCGATGATGTGAGCATGGAGCAACTGGCTGTGGCCGGTCAGGTCATTATCGTCACTTCGACCTATGGCGAGGGCGAAATGCCGGATAATGCGCAACTGTTCTGGGATGAGCTGTCGGCCTCGACCGCGCCGCGCCTTGAAGGCCTGCGCTTTGCCGTGCTCGGTCTGGGCGATACCGGCTATGACGATTTCTGTCAGGCGGCCAAGCTCATTGACATACGGCTTGAGCAGCTCGGCGCAACGCGTCTGGCAGCGCGGCGCGACTGCGACATCGATTATGAAGATGTCGCCGCCGCATGGCTTTCTGAAACCCTGCCACTTGCCGCAGCCGACGGCAAGGTCGTACAGCCTGGGCCCGCTGCACTTGAAACAGAGGGAAGCAAGAACACGCGTGCGGGGCCCGCATGGGGCCGCAAAAACCCTTACGCGGCGCGGCTTGCCGTCAATCGCCCCCTTTCGGGTTCTCGGTCATCCAAGGAAATCCGCCATTACGAATTCGATCTTGGCGACAGCGGCCTCACTTACGAGGCGGGTGATGCTCTGGGGATAGTGCCGGTCAATGATCCGGCACTGGTCGCGCTCCTGATCGAGCGTCTGGGTGCGGAACCGGAAATGCAGATTGGCACCGGCACGCTTGTCTCGTTATTGTCGCAAGGGCTTGAAATTTCCACACCATCGCGTGAGTTCATCGCGGAAATCGAGCGTCGTGCCGGCAATGACGAATTGAGCTTTGTGGTACGCAATGGCGACAAGGAAGCCCTTGACGCTTATCTGTGGGGCAAGGATATTTACGACCTGCTGATGCTCGACCCGTCAATGGCGCTTTCGCCTGCGGAACTGGTAGCACTTCTCAAGCCCTTGCAGCACCGCGCCTATTCGATCTCGTCCAGCCCGCATGAGGCGGCGGGACATGTCCATCTGACGGTTGCAAGCGTGCGCTATCATTCGGATGGGCGCGACCGCGGCGGCGTGTGCTCGACCTATCTCGCCGACCGCAT
>JAATGD010000119.1 GCA_015654965.1 Hyphomicrobiales bacterium | reverse complement strand
GCGCCAAGACGCAGGCCCGTCTGGTTGTCCCAGAGCACGCTTGCTTCATAGCTCGTGCTCTTTTCAGGCTTGAGGTTTGGATCGCCGATGATGACGCCGCAAGTGCCTGTCGGACCATAGGAACAACCGGCACCACCGGTCGTATAGGCATATCCCGGGGCGATGGTGCGGATTTCAGGCGCCTTGAAACCGGTGGAGATACCGCCCTTGAACGTGATCTGGTCGGTCGCGTGCCAGACGGCATAGCCGCGCGGGCTGAAATGCGAGCCGTAAATCTCGTGATCATCCATACGCAGGCCGCCGGTCAGCGAGAAGTCCGGTGTAATCCACCATTCGTCTTCCGCAAACAGCGCCCATTGGCGTACGCCGAATTTCTCATCAGTCCCTGTGCGGCGACCCGGGTTCTGATCGGTCAGGACCGTATCGGTGAACTGGCCACCGGTTACGAGCGTGTGATTACCGTAGAACTCAAATGGCGTGGTGAATTTGCCATCCAGAACCGAGTTGCGGACATGCGGTGAACGCAGGTTTTCCACATAATCATTGGCGCTCTTGCTCCAATTGTAGTTGGTGCGCTCGGCCCATTCCTGCATGAAGGAGAATTCCGATGTTGTCGGTCCCCAGCGGCCTGTATGGCTGATCGACCAGTGGTCGCGGTCGTTATAATTATAAGAATCGACTGCCGTGCTGGATGTGGCTGTCGTATTTCCGACCGTATTGTCGCGCCGCAGCCGTGTCTTGCCCAGTTCAAGCAGGATATCGTGATCTTCATTCGGCGTGAAGCTGATGCGGCCGGTGATGTCGATGTCCTTTTGCTCGGGCGAGCCACTGACGATGCTGTCTTCCTGACGCTTGAGGCCACGTCCCCAGAGTTGCACGCCGACGAGGTTCGGCACGATGGGCCCGGTGATATAATAGGAACCCTGTAGCGAATTGCCGAATTCGGAATGCTGCTGAACCGTGCCGTCAATCGTGAACGATCCGCTCCATTTGTCGGATACTTTTTTGGTGATGACGTTGATCACGCCACCCATCGCATCCGAGCCATAAAGCGAAGACATGGGACCACGAATGATTTCGATGCGTTCGATGGCGTTTGCCGGAGGCAGGAAACTCTGCTCGAAGCCCGAATTGCCATTGGTTCGCGCATCGCGCGTGCTCTGGCGTTTTCCGTCGACCAATAGCAGCGTATAGGCACCGGGCAGGCCACGAATAAAAATATCCTTTTCAGCCGAAGGCCCGGTAACCGCGACGCCCTGCACATCCTTGAGCGCATCGGTCAGATCGCGATAAGCGCCTTTTTCGAGGTCTTCACCCGGAACGACCGTAATGCTTGCGGGCGCATCGGTGATATTCTGCTCAAAGCCGGTGGCACTGACCACGATCTGCTTGAGATTGACGCTACCATCGGCAGAGACTTGCTGTTCTTCGGTTGCTGTCTTGTTTGCCGTTTGCGCATAGACAATGGATTGGCTGGCAAGCAGCGCCGTTGAAAGGCATGTACTCGCCAGAAATGTCTGTGCCATAAATGCCCGTGAAAGAGAGGCTTTATTGTTCGAGCGGCTGGCATCCCCACCTTGGCCCCACAGTCCCTGAAACAAGCTCTTCATTTTTCACACCATATAAAGTTGAGTTTCATGCTCTCCTTATGTATGGCAATAAGATGAAATCAATGATCATGTTTTATAACGTTTCCAAGTTTCAAAAAACGCAACTGAGCGGGCTGAAAAGAGCGTGGTGAAAAACACGAGCAACAAGATCGACCTCACTGGAAAAGGTGGCGCAGGGGATGAAAACCAGCACCTTGGCCAGTTGCGTCTGTTGGTTGCGCTGGATGCGTTGCTTGTGGAAGGAAGTGTCGGCGGGGCAGCCAGGCAGATGGGGCTGAGCATGGCTGCCATGAGCCGCCTTCTGGGCCAGATTCGTGAAAAATTCGATGATCCCATCCTCGTGCGTTCAGGGCGCAGAATGATTGCGACCCCCAAGGCGGAGGCTTTGCGCGGGCGGTTGCGCCGCCTTTCCAATGATGCCGACAATCTGATGAAAGCAGCGACAGAGCCTGAAAAGAAAGCCCTGACCGATATGCATGAGGGCTGGGCGCGCAAATCTATCGTCGCACCGACGCCCTTGACGCTGCGCAGGGTCGTCAATCTGGAAAACCATCCGACGCCGGAACAATTGGTGACGTCACTATCGGATATATGGAGCGAAAACGATCCCGGACGGCGACTTGCCAAATATATTGCGGTGATCGGGCGCAAGGAAGGCCATACGCGACCACTTGATCTGCGGGAGGCGGAGGACGCTTTCACGACGATTTTGGCAGGCAAGGCCGATCCGATGCAGATCAGCGCCCTGCTGCGGCTCATCCATTATCGCGGAGAGACAGCACCGGAGCTTGCGGGCATGGTGCGGGCAGTGCGCCAGCTTTATGCAAAGCAAGTGCATGTGGGTGGTTCTGCGCTCGATTGGCCCGCTTATCTTTCCCCCAACTCCACCCAGTCACCATGGTTCATGCTTTCCGCACTGCTTCTGGCGCGCGCCGGTTATCCTGTCGCATTGCATGGGCGTTGTGGCAGCGGTGAACTGTCGGGAAAACTGGAAGTGGCGGCAGAGGCACTACATATACCCGTCGCCCTGTCGCACGACACCGCACATAAGGCGCTCCGGGAGCATGGCATATGTTTCATGCCGGTTGGTGGTTTTGCGCCACAGGTGGATGCACTCCTCTCGCTTTATTCGCTGTTTGAATCACGTTCTCCGGTCAACAGTCTGGTGCACCATCTCAATCCGCTCGGGCTTACGGCATCTTTTCTGGGCGTGTCGCAGGCTGCCTATCGTGAATTGCATCGCGATGCAGGCGCCCTTCTCGACAGGCAATCGATTTCGGTCGTCTCCACCAGTCGTGATGT
>JAATGD010000051.1 GCA_015654965.1 Hyphomicrobiales bacterium | reverse complement strand
GATCCCCGGCAGATGATGGCTGAAATCGGCGGCAAGGAAACCGGCTATTGTCATGGCAAGGGCGGTTCCATGCACATTGCCGACATGGCGCTTGGCCATCTTGGGGCCAATGCCATTGTCGGCGGCGGTATTCCAGCCGTCGTCGGCGCTGGTCTTTCCAGCAAATATCTCAAGAAGAATTCCGTCTCGCTTGCCTTTTTCGGCGACGGCGCGATGCAGCAGGGCATTCTCTATGAGAGCATGAACATGGCGGCCCTCTGGGGCCTGCCGGTGGTGTTTGTCTGCATCAACAACCAGTATGGCATGGGAACGCGTGTCGATCAGGCCACCGCCAACACCGCTTTTGATCAACGCGCACATGCGTTCGGTCTCAACGGTGCGGTTGTCGATGGCATCGACGTCGAGGAAGTCAAGAACGTGGCTCAGGGGTTGATCGACGATGCCCGGCTCGGCAAGCCGGGATTCTTGTCGGTCACCTGCTACAGGTTTTTCGGTCATGCGCGCATGGACAAGAGCCCATATCGTGCAGAGGCGGAGGAACTGGAAGGGCGCAAGAAGGATCCGGTGAAGTTCACCCGTGACCGGCTGGTTTCGGAAGGTCTGGCGCAGGAAATAGCACTCGACGTCATTGACGGCGATATTACAGCCGAAATGGACGCTACCATCGATTTCACTGTCGAGTCCAAGGCTCCACCTCTCACCTCCATGTTCAAGGATGTTTATGCAGTGGGCGAACCCGAACCCGAACCCGTTCGCACCCGTATCGATCGCGTACTTTCCAGGGATGAAGCATAATGGTTGCCATGACTTACCGCGATGCGCTGCGTAAAGCGCTGGATGACGCCATGGCGGAAGACAACACCATCGTCGTGATCGGCGAAGAGGTGGGACGCTATGGTGGCGCTTATGGCGTAACAAAAGATCTGATCGGAAAATATGGGGCTGAACGCCTGATAGACACACCGATTTCTGAGCCTGCGATTGTTGGTGCGGCTGTTGGCGCTGCGATGACCGGGCTGCGTCCGGTCGCCGAGCTGATGTATATCGACTTTCTCGGCATGACCATGGACCAGCTTGCCAATCAGGCGGCTAAAATCCGCTACATGTTTGGCGGCCAGATCGGTGTGCCGATGGTGCTGCGCACGCAAGGCGGCACCGGACGTTCGGCGGGCGCACAGCATTCGCAGAGCCTTGAGGCGTGGATCATGCATACGCCTGGCCTGCGGCTTGTCATGCCAGCCACGGTCCATGATGCTTATCATTTGTTGCGCCAAAGCCTGACCAAACCTGATCCGGTCGTCTTCATCGAACACAAGGCGCTTTATACACGCAAGGAAGAGGTCGATCTCGATGCCGAACCCCTTGAATGGGGTAAGGCCGCCGTGCGCCGCACGGGCAAGGATCTGGTTATCGTGACCTATTCGCGCCAGCTTCATTATGCGCTCGATGCTGCTGAAAAGCTGGCTGCCAAAGGCATTGAAGCGACGGTCATTGATCTTCGCACACTCAATCCGCTCGATTTCGACACGGTGCGTGAACATGTCGAGCGCGTCGGTAAAGCCATGGTTGTTGCCGAAGGCGTCATGACGGCCGGTGTCGCAGCTGAGCTTGCGGCCCGTATTACAGAAGAATGCTTCGATTATCTGGAGCAGCCTGTCGTGCGTATTGCGGGTGAAGATATTCCGATTTCCGTTTCGCAGGAACTGGAAGCCGGTAGTGTGCCGACAGCTGACTTGATACGCTCGGTCGCAGAGAAGATGCTGTCATGACAGAACGTATTCTCAAAATGCCACGTCTGGGCGAAACGATGGAAGAAGGCAAGATTGTCGGCTTCCTTGTAAATCCTGGTGACAGTTTCAAACGCGGTGATTCAATCATCGAGATTGAGACTGACAAGACAGTTGCCGAGTTTCCGGCACTGGGCGAGGGCACGCTCAATGAATGGATTGGATCGATAGGGGATCATGTTGTTGTCGGCGCACCTTTGGCGAGGATCGACATTGGCAATGGTCCTGACTGGACGGATGAGGGTGGCGAAAGCATGCCTTCTCCGGAAGAGCCGGCTGCGGTGCCCCCCGCATGCGCAGCCGGCTCACCTGATCAGCATATCGTGACCGAGCTTGGTATGCCGCGTCTCGGCGAAACGATGGAAGAGGGGCGTATTATCCGCTGGTTGAAGGCTTCAGGCGATCATTTTGAGCGCGGTGAAGCGGTTCTTGAGATTGAAACCGACAAGACGATTGCCGAATTTCCAGCACTCGTCAGTGGCAAGATCGTTGAAATCCTTCGTCAAGAAGGCGATCTGGTGATTGTTGGCGATGTCATCGCACGTATCGAAGTGGCGACAGATTCAATTACACAAAAGTCACAAGTAGACTCTCAATTGGAAACGCCGATCGAGACTGTTCATAACCCCTCTGTTGTACGGCCCGCGAAGGCAGTCAGCCATGATCAGCGCATACGTGCGACCCCGCTTGCACGCAGGATCGCGCGTCAGAAGGGCATCGATATCAATACGCTTAAAGGTTCGGGCCGTCGGGGACGTATCGAGAAAGAAGATGTTCTGGCCGTGTCTGGCAATCCACAGGCAGACGCTGACGTGAATTTTGTCGATCTGGCAGGCGGGCGCATCGCCTATACCGATGTCGGCCCCAAGGATGCGCAGGCTTTCTTGCTGCTTCATGGCTTTTCGGGCGACCGAACGACCTGGAGCAATGTTGCATCCGGGCTTCGCAGAGGAGGATTCCGTGTTGTAGCCCCCGATCTTCCTGCCCATGGATTAACGACGATGAATGCGGTGAATGTTGACGAACTCAGTCTGTTTCTTCCTGCATTCCTTGATGCATTGTCTATTAAAACAGTGGATGTCGTCGCCCATTCTCTTGGTGCGGTCGCAGCAACTGCATTTGCCGTTGCCAATCCAGCCCGCGTTACAAATATGACGCTTGTCGCGCCAGCGGGTCTTGGTTCCGGCATCGATACAGGGTTTATTTCTGGTATGGCGCAGGCAACGACAGCGGGTGAGATAACGCATCTTCTGCGCCGTATTGCGGCTAGACCCGTCGAAGTTTCGCCAGTGTTAGCAGCGGCGTTTGCCGCGACGATGGCCAAGGGACGCCTGAAAGATCTGGCGGAAGCGGTGGCCGGACCGTCAGGGCAGCGAACCGATATCATCGCATCATTGGAAAAACTTTCGCGCTCGACGCCTGTCCGTGTTCTGTTCGGGTTACAGGATCGCATAATTCCGTGGCAGCAGGTCACTTCATTGCCGGCGTCAATTGGTGTTCACTTCCTCGCCCAGTCCGGTCACATGCCGCAATGGGATCAGGCGAAGGACGTGATCGATCTGGTTCTGAATTTTGCAGGAGGCTCAAATGAGTGATGTGAAGCTGCGTCTTAAAGAAGCCCAGTCACGACTCGCTGCCTTTGCCAAGACGACACCGGAGCTTATGTC
>JAATGD010000321.1 GCA_015654965.1 Hyphomicrobiales bacterium | reverse complement strand
GGATTTCCGGCGAATCGAGCACGAAAATGAATTCGGCATTTTTGGTGAGCCATGGATCGGTCGCCATGGCGGAAAACTGAAAGCGCAGGAAATCGAGATTGCGGTAGAGCGGGATGACGATGGAGGCGATGGGTTTTTCGGGCAGGGCGCCGAAATCCTTGATCTCGGCAATCGCCACATGAGCGCCGAAGCGCTTTTCCACCTCGGTCAGGGCAGGACCGAGAATATGCTTGAAAACGTCTGGACGCGCATGTTGCGGTGGCACGGCACGCAGGATTCGCTTGCGTTGTTCCGCAGGCTCGAAGGGTTGCGGTGCGGGCATGAGCGCGATGGTCGCGCCCGAAATGAGCCGCAACTGAAAACGCGGCTGCAACAGGGGGCCAAGGTTTTTAACGCTTGGGAGCCACGCGACAAACCCTGTCACATCGCTTTGCGGTTTGTCCTTGCTTTTGGCGATCTTGCCGGGAAATTTGTAAAAATGGCCCTTGAGGGACAAGGCATTGCCATTGGCCGGCAGATATTCGATGTCCTCGATCATGGCCGCCGGATCATGCAGCCAGCCGCCGACGATTAGCCCACCATCAAGCGCAATCGCCAGATCGATTTCGGCTGCCGGTTGGGTTGGCGTCTGCTTGATCGAACGGGTAGGGAGCGGCGTACGGCTTTGCAGGCCGATGGCGAGCGCATGTCCGGCGGAACCAAGGCGCGCCAGTTCCTGCACCAGAAATTCCCGCAAATCGGCATGGCCCTGCCATTTCGACCACCATTTGCCGAAATCCTTGGGTGCGGGCGCGTTGCTGGAGAGTTTACGGACCGCAACGCCTTTCTCTCCGATAAGTATGAGGAGAAAGGATGCAGGCAATCCCTGTGCCGCTTCGAGCATGAGATGGCATGGCTGCCATGTTTTTCGACCCTCGCGGCCCCGCGAAAGGCGTGGCGGAATGGCGATTACGCTGCTGGAACCGATGCCGTAAATCGCCGATACATCGCCCAGCATCGGATCGAGGACCGTTTCAAGCAGATGCTGGCCCGTGACCGGCTGGCCGCAATCATGGATCTCGCGTGGTTCGGCCGAGAGGCTAAGCGTGAGTTCACGCGCAAGGGCCGCGAAGGCCGGATTACGTGTGAGACGAAAGGCGCTGCGCCAAGTGGTCAGCACGGTTGTCAAAAGCTTGATATGGCCCGCAAGCGTCAGATCGGACAGTATGCGCTCGCTGTCAAAGGGCGCAAGTTCCTCGACCGGATAAAGGGTGCTCGCAACATTCGGCCCAAGCGGGCCTGCGCTGAGCGCAAAGGGGATGGGGTCTGAGCCGGGGCGCATGGCGTAGAACATGCGCATGCCACCCTGTTCCAGTGGAATGCCGACGCTTAAAAGCGGCACCGGATGCACAGCCATTTCAAGCGTGCATTTGACGGAAAGCCGTGCGGGTGTGGGAATATCCCAGACGATGACGGCCACATCGGCGCAAAGACGGCAAATGGACAGGTTTTCGGGTTTGCTATCAATCTCTGCCGAATGGTCGAGGTTCAATGCAAAGACCCTTTCATTCTAACCGGACTTATAATTCTGATCGATTGGATAAAAAGCACGGGAATCAAAAACGTGCCCGGCGGGAGGATGCCGGGCACGCCATCAATGGTTCAATCAGTGAACAGTGAAGTACTGGTCGGGATGAGCCTGTACGTCGTCTGCACTGGTGTTCACGAGGGTAACGGTGTCGCCATTGCCGAGATCGACAACGGTGTTGCCACCAACCTGCGTGACACGATCGGCAAGATCGTCCGCCGAAGAAACGTCGAGGCCATTGATGCCCTTCTGAATCTGGAGGATGTCTTCACCGGGATTGAAGTCGAGAATGACGTCGTTTCCGCCGCCACCATTGAAGAGGAATGTATCGCTACCGGCACCGCCGATCAGCGTATCGTTACCGGCACCGCCATCAATGATGTCGTTACCGTCGCCGCCGAGGAGAATGTCGTTCCCGTCGCCGCCGAACAGAAGGTCGTTGCCGCTGCCGCCCTGAAGAATATCATCTCCAGCACCGCCAAACAGCACGTCGTTTCCGTCGCCGCCATTGAGAATGTCATTGCCTTCGTCGCCGAAAAGAATGTCATCGCCATTGCCACCGAACAGGTTGTCATTGCCCTGTCCGCCGAACAGCGTGTCATTCCCGTCATCACCGAAGATGGAGTCGTTGCCTTCACCTCCGAAAACGAGATCATCACTGCCATGGGCACGGATGAAATCGTCAAAGCGGGAGCCGAACAACACGTCGTCGTAGGCGCCGCCTTCTAAAGTGGCCATCTGCTTCTCCTTGTGTTCCATTGGGGGTGGGTGTCACAAGCCGGAATGCTCCGACCATTATGTCTTAGTAGTGTGATACGTATTAAAGAGAATTACAACATGTTAAAATGCTATAATTAGGCATAGAATAAGTAACAATTTATTACGAAAAGTTTATATTTTAGTTTTGTGAACCAATTTTGGAATTATATTTAGAAGGATAATAATTTATATTTATAGTGTATTTGATTGTAAATTGATTCAAAATTTGAAATTTCATGAAAATGCCAAGAAAATGACGTATTTTCAAAGCGATGCTGCCGCGCATGGGATCATGCGCGGCAGACTTTATATTAAAAATATTTTTCTTATCTGCTTGATATAGTGCAAATGCTTATCGAACAGGCAGAAGCAGAAGCAATATTGCTATGAAGTTAATCTTCGCGGAAAGCCCGGTTTAGACTGTCGGTTATTGGCGAGATGAGATAATCGATGGCCTTGCGTTCCTTATGCACGATGATGATCTCCGCGGGCATGCCCGGATACAGCCTGAGATCGGGATTGGCGGCCAAGGCTTGCGCGTTGATTTCGGCGCGCGCCACGAAATAGGCGGTGTCGGTCTTTTCATCGAGCGACTGGTCGGCGGCGATATAGGTCAGTTTACCGTCGAGCGGGGCCATGGAGCGCTGATTGAAGGCTGTCAGCTTGATCTGGGCGCTGGAGCCGACCGTAATGCTGTCGATATCGCGCGGGCTGACTTTCATTTCCACCACGAGCGGTTCGTTTTCAGGCACGATATCCATGATAGGCTCGCCCGGCGCAATGACCCCGCCCGGCGTGCGCAGGCGGATATTGGCGACGATGCCTTCCTGCGGTGAGCGCACTTCCACGCGCCGCATGACATCCTTCGCCGCGACGATTCTTTCCTGCGTGTCGGCAAGCTCGACCTGCGCGGAGGTGATTTCACCGGCAATTTCCGACTGAAGATCGCTTTCGATGCCGGTGAGGGAAAATTCAGCGCCTGCTTTCGCCTGTTCGGCCTTGGCCTTGTCACCGGCATATTCGCCGCGGTCGCCCGCAAGCTGGCTCAGCCGCGTGTCGAGTTCGGTGAGTTTCGATTTTTGCGCATAGCCCTTGTCGACCAGACCGGCCATGGCTTTGCGCTGCTCGCCGATCAGTTCGATCTGGCGGTCGGTGGCTGCGATCTGGGCCGTCGAGGCCTTGGCCTGTTCGGTATATTGCTCGATGGTTTTTTGCTGGATATCGATGCGGCTCAGCTTCTGCGCCTGACGCTTCTGGAAAAAGATTTCTTCGGCGCGAATGGCGTTGGTGGCGTTGTCGCCTTCCTCGGAAAATTTGTCGGGGAAGGTGATTTGCTTTTCTCCCGATTGTTCGGCGCGCAATCGCGCCAGCTTGGCGATTAGGCCGATGCGACGGCTTTCCAGCGATTTGAGTTCGGAGCCCGCCTTGGTGGCGTCAAGGCGTAGAAGCGGTTGTCCGACCTCGACCACATCGCCTTCCTGCACCAGCAGCCGGTCGAGAATGCCGCCTTCAAGGTGACTGATGGTCTTGCGCTTGCTGTCGACGATCACCGTGCCCGTGGCGACCGCCGCACTGCCGAGATTGGCGGAATAGGCCCATGCGAAAAAGCCGCCAAAGGCAACCCCGATGGTGGCAAGACCCGCGATGATGAGGCCGCGTAACGGCGAACGGGCATCTTCGCTTTCCAGATCATGCACCCATTCCGGCTTCACGCTGCCAAAACGGGTCAGCGCTTTATGGTCGGACGATTGCGCACGCGGTGCGAGCAGGTTTGAAACGCTGCGGGGGAGGATGGATTTTCCGGTCATGCGTTCACGGCTCCCGATGGCGGTGTCTTGTTCTCCGGGGTGAGCGAGGCCACCACATCGGTACGCGGGCCGAATTGGGTGATGCGTCCATTTTCCAGCACCAAGAGCTTGTCGGCAACCTGCATGATTGATGGGCGATGCGCGATCATGATGATGATGGCACCATCGTCGCGGGCGTGTTCGATGGCGCGCATCAGGGCGCGTTCGCCGATGGCGTCGAGATTGGAATTGGGTTCATCGAGCACCATGAGGCGCGGGCGATTGTAAAGGCAGCGGGCAAGGCCGATGCGCTGGCGCTGGC
>JAATGD010000197.1 GCA_015654965.1 Hyphomicrobiales bacterium | reverse complement strand
TCGGCATAGCGATGTTCCAGTTTCGTGACGATGCGCAGCGACTGGGCGTTGTGATCAAAACCGCCAAAACCCTGCATACGCTCGTTCAAGGCGTCTTCGCCGGTATGGCCAAATGGCGTGTGGCCGAAATCATGCACGAGCGCAATCGCTTCGGCTAAATCCTCATCGAGCCGCAACGCACGCGCCAAGGCCCGCGCAATCTGCGCCACCTCGATGGTATGGGTTAACCTCGTGCGGTAATGGTCGCCCTCATGAGCGATAAATACCTGCGTCTTGTGTTTGAGACGCCTGAAAGCCGTCGAATGGATGATGCGATCGCGGTCACGCTGGAATGGCGTGCGCGTCTGGCTTTCAGGTTCCCTGACCAGCCGCCCTCGGCTCAAGGCTGGATCACAGGCAAAGGGTGCGCGCTCGCGATAACCGAAGCCGATGCCTTCCAGAGACCCAATTCCCTTCGCAGACATTGCGATGCATCCTTCACTGTAATATGATTACGCCAAATTAACGCAAATATTGACTTCCATGCTATGCGTTCATAGCTATTGAGCAAAGCTGATTGCAAGCGGAACAAACAGATGACCGATATTACCGTTTCCGATTCCGCCGCAAAGCGGATCGCCAAGATATTAAAGTCCGAACCTGACAAGACGGCGCTACGCGTTTCTGTCGAAGGCGGCGGCTGTTCGGGCTTTTCCTATAAATATGATCTCGTCGATGCGCAGGAAGATGACGATATCGTCATTGAAAAGCTTGGCGCGAAAGTTCTGATCGATTCGATCTCTGTACCTTATATGGATGGTTCGGAAATCGACTTCGTCGATGACCTGATGGGCCAGTCCTTTCAGATCCGCAACCCCAATGCCACCGCCTCTTGTGGCTGCGGCACCAGTTTCGCGATCTGATCGTCTCTGATATGAATATAAAAAAGCGGCTTAAAAGCCGCTTTTTTTGTTTGTCACACTTTAACCGACGATACGGTGGCGTCGATATGATCGACAAGTGCGTCCGGCAGACCAAGGCGTCCGGCCAACATATCGAGATAGCCGCGCTCGGCACGGTTATCGGGATCGATGGTGAGACGCGATGCCGTATAAAGCTCGACCTTCTGCTCTTCCGTCTGCGCTGCTGCAACCAAAGCATCAATATCGACCGGATCGGCGAGTTCCTTGGCGATAAAGGCTTCCGCCTCGTTATCCAGCCCCGAAATCTGTACCTTTTCCATAATGCGCGCGCGTTCCGCATCGTCAATATGCCCATCAGCCTTGGCGGCCGCGATCATCGCCTGCACGAGGGTCAGCGCAAAACTGTTGCTCATGGTGGGGGATTGCGGGCTGAAGGCCGAATCGGCGGGCGGTGGTGGCAGAAGTTCCGGCTCGCTTGCCACAGGCTGTTGTGCTTGCTGCGGGGACTGGCCGGATTTGTAATTCTTGTAGGCGAGATAGCCTAGACCGGCGATGGCGGCAATTCCACCAACGGTTGCCACATTGCCCGCAAGCTTGCGGCCCGTCTTGGTGCCAAGAACGGCTGCGGCAATGGCACCCGTTGCCAGCGGATTCCTTTTTGCAAGGTCGGCGGCCTGCCCTGCCCGGTCGCGAATGCTGCCCGATCCACTTCCTCCCGATCCACCGCCCAATGCACCCGGCAATTGGGTACCCAGAAACTGGTCGAGTAGTTTTTTGGCGTCGAACATCAAAATCTCCTGTCTGGCTATGGTCATTCGCAGATAGGAACGCCAATCCGACAATACAAATGCCGATATATGAAATATTCGTCATGAACGGATTGCTGTGATGAGCGTCAAGCGCCGCTTGCCCTTGGTCATCCGAACGCCTAATCATGACGTCATGAAAATCGCGACATGGAACATCAACGGCGTCAAGGCGCGCATCGACAACCTTCAGCACTGGTTGCGGGAATCGCAACCCGACATTGCCTGCTTGCAGGAAATCAAGTCGGTCGATGAGCAATTCCCCCGCCTTGAAATCGAGGCCCTTGGCTATCACGTGGAAACCCACGGCCAGAAGGGTTTCAATGGCGTGGCGCTTTTGTCGAAAAAATCGCCCGATGAAGTCAATCGTGGCCTTCCCGGTGACGATCAGGATGAACAGGCGCGCTTTATCGAAGGCGTCTATTCGACCGATCAGGGCGTGATCCGCGTGGTGTCGCTCTATCTGCCCAATGGCAATCCGATCGATACGGAAAAATTCCCCTACAAGCTCACGTGGATGCAGCGTCTGGAAGACTGGGCCAAAAACCGTCTCACATTGGAAGAACCTTTGGTGCTGGCAGGCGATTACAATGTCATTCCCGAATCCATCGACGCCAGAAATCCGAAAAACTGGCTCGGCGACGCGCTGTTTCAGCCGCAATCGCGGCAAGCATTTCGCAGATTAGAGAATCTGGGCTTTACCGATGCCTTCGTGCGGCGAGCGATGATGCGGGCCTATATTCATTCTGGGATTATCAGGCAGGCGCTT
>JAATGD010000164.1 GCA_015654965.1 Hyphomicrobiales bacterium | reverse complement strand
TTCTGACCGCAGCCGGAACATTATTCTATCGTGAAGGCATCCGGGCCGTGGGTATTGATCGTATCATTGAGGAAGCCAATGTTGCCAAGGCAACGCTGTACCGGCATTTCCCCTCCAAGGATCATCTGGTTGCCGCCTATCTTCAGGCCCGCCATGAGCGCGTCATCAGCTCCTTGCAGGAAGTCCTGCACGGCAGCATGACGCCACGCGATCAGATCAAGGTGATTTTCGAGCGTCTGCATGAAAAGGCCGATAGCCCTGAATTTCGTGGCTGCGCCTTTGCGCTGGCGGTTGCCGAACATGGCGATTCCGAGCGGGTCGTCACGGTTGCCCGCACCCACAAGACGATGGTGCGCGATATATTCTCGACCATCATGGCCAAGGCTTGCGAGAAGCCGGAATTGGCAGCCGCCCATCTGGCGCTGCTTTATGAAGGCGCACTTGCAACCGTGGCCGTGAGCCGCGATCCAAAAGCCGTCTTTGTCGCGCGCGATTGTGCCTTGTCTGTTTTCGATACGGCCCTGCCCGCGACCCATGGAGATGCCTGATGAGCGATCTTCCCGCCTCGCTTTCCGAAACGCTCGGCAATCGTTTCGGTGATCGTTATTCGACTTCACTTTCCTCACGCGAACAGCATGGTCGCGGTGAATCCCACCACACACCGGCCATCCCCGATGCCGTCATCTTTGCCGAAACCACCGAGGAAGTTGCCGAAATCGTGCGCCTTTGTGCAGACGTAAATGTACCGGTCATCGCCTTTGGTGCGGGGACATCGCTTGAAGGGCATTTGACGGCGGTGCGTGGCGGGATTTCCATCGACCTCTCGCGCATGTCGGCCATCACGCGCGTCAGCACTGACGATCTCGACTGCACGGTTGAAGCCGGTGTGACACGCGAACAATTAAACACCCACCTGCGCGACATGGGACTGTTTTTCCCCATCGATCCCGGCGCCAATGCCTCGATTGGCGGCATGGCATCGACCCGCGCTTCCGGCACCAATGCCGTACGCTATGGCACCATGCGCGAAAACGTGCTGGGCCTGACGGTCGTGCTCCCCAGTGGACAGATCATCCGCACCGGCGGCCGCGCCCGCAAATCATCCGCCGGCTATGACCTGACACGGCTTTTCATTGGCTCCGAAGGCACGCTTGGTATCATCACCGAAGTCACCTTGCGGCTCTATGGCATTCCCGAAACAATCTCGGCAGCCCTTTGCTCGTTCAAGAGCGTCGAGCAGGCGGTTGCCGCCGCCATTCAGGTGGTGCAGCTTGGCATTCCCGTCGCCCGCATGGAACTGATGGATCGCGGTCTGATTGCTGCGGTCAATGCCTATTCCAAACTGTCCTTGAAGCTTGAAGATACATTGGCTTTCGAGTTTCACGGCTCGCCCGCAAGCGTGCAGGAACAGGTCGAAATGGTTGAAGCCATCGTCGCGGAAAATGGTGGTGCTGATTTTGAATGGGCCAATGCGGTTGAAGATCGCAACCGTCTGTGGAAGGCGCGCCACAATGCCTTTTATGCCGTGGTGTCGCAACGCGAAAATGCCAGGGGCTGGTCATCGGACGTCTGCGTGCCTGTCTCGCAATTAAGCAACTGCATCCTGAAAACGCGTGAACTGCTTGCCTCTTGCAGCGTTCCGGCGGCCATTCTCGGCCATGTCGGCGACGGCAATTATCACGTTGTTTTCGCCGTCGATCCCGCCAATCAGAGTGAACTGGACGAGGTTGCGGCCATCAACAAGAAGATGGTGCAATATGCGATTTCCGTGGGCGGCACATCGACGGGCGAGCATGGCGTGGGAACAGGCAAGATCGCCTATCTTCGGGCCGAACACGGCGATGCCGTCGACCTCATGGCCGTCATCAAACGTGCCATCGATCCCGGCAATATCATGAACCCCGGCAAGGTGTTGCCGACTTAGGTATCGTGCCGCTCAATCGCATCACTCTCGTATAGAGCATAGTCCGACCTTCGTTCAACAAAGCATGCTGCCGCTTCCTGTCGTCCCGGCCCGCCGCCGGGTTTCACCGCAAGGATACCCCCTTGCGGTCTGCGCATCTACGAACCTGCGCAAAGCCGAGAATTTTTTCTACAGATGCGGCAGAAAAAGAATGACCTGTCTTCCTCTCATGATCGCGCGCCCCTAACCTCATGCCAACCCATCGGAACGTCCCCAACCCTTTGCAATAGCCAAGGAGCGATCATGGCCGCGGAATTTATCAGCATAAGCTTTCCCAATGCTTCAAATGACCTGAAGCCCATTCCCGATGCGCCTGTCGATCCACGTTTTCTGGAGCGTTATGCCCGTGCGCTCGACGATTATGGCTTCAACTATACGCTGATCCCCTATTCGTCCTCATCCTTCGACCCCTTCACGATTGGCGCGACCGTTCTGGCACATACGAAGGACATCAAGGTCATCGTGGCATTGCGCCCCAATACGGTCTATCCGACGGTTGCCGCCAAATCGCTTGCAACGCTTGACCAGTTGAGCGGCGGTCGCGTTGTCGTTCACTTCATCGCCGGCGGCAGCGACGAGGAACAGGCGCGTGAAGGCGATTTCCTCAACAAGGAAGAGCGCTATGAGCGGCAGGAGGAATATATCCGCATCCTGCGTCTTGCATGGACATCGAAGGAACCCTTCGATTTCAATGGCAAATATTACCAGTTCAAGCAATTCCGTAGCGCGGTTCGTCCGACCAACGGCCTGATCCCGATCTCGCTTGGCGGCTCATCGGACGCCGCCTATCGCATCGGCGGTTCGCTCTGCGATATTTTCGGCCTCTGGGGCGAACCACTGGCCGAAACCAGACAGCAGATCGAGCGCGTCTATGCCGAAGCCGCAAAGGCAGGCCGTATGGATCGCCCGCGCATCTGGGTCACCTTCCGGCCGATTGTCGCAGAAACCGACAATCTTGCATGGGAAAAAGCCCACAGGGTTCTGGATACGCTCAAGGAGAATCGCCAGAAGGGCCTTGCGCGTACGCCCATCAATGTAACGCCTCCGGCCAATGTCGGCTCGCAGCGGCTGCTGGAAATCGCCAGCCGCGGCGATGTGCATGACCGCGCCCTGTGGTATCCGACCGTCACCGCCACCAATGCCAGCGGCGCCACCACTGCACTGGTGGGATCACCACGCACCATTGCCGACTCCATCCTCGATTATATCGACCTTGGCGCCGATCTGATCTCGATCCGGGGCTATGACAATTACAACGATGCGGTCGATTACGGACGCTACATCTTGCCATTGGTGCGCGAAGGCATCCGCGAACGCGAAGAAGCCAAGCGCAAGGCTGCGGCCTGACGCAATGCGCCGGTCGCAGATCTCTCGCGAAATTTTTGAAAGGTACTGAAATGAGCAACAATCTGATCGTTGGGTTCTCGGGTAATATCTCCCGCCCTTCCAGCACCCGGCGTTTTGTGGAAACCGTCACGCAATCGCTGGCGGAAAAATCGGGACTGGGCCATGCGGTCTTCGACGTTGAGGATCTGGGCGCGTCGCTTGCCACGGCCCGATCGGTCGATAATCTTGATCCGGCTGCGCGCAAGGTGATCACAACCATCATCGAAGCCGAAGCGCTTGTCATCGGTTCACCCACCTACAAGGGCAGCTATACCGGACTTTTCAAGCATGTGTTCGACCTGCTTGATCCCTCGGACCTGCGCGGCAAGCCCATCGTGCTGACCGCGACGGGCGGCGGAGACCGGCATTCGCTCGTCGTCGAGCACCAGCTACGCCCGCTGTTTGCATTTTTCGAGGCTTTCGTGACCCCGACCGCCATTTATGCTTCGGGCCGCGATTTTGTTGAAGGCGCACCATCATCCACCATATTGGGCCGCGTCAATCAGGCGCTCGACGAAGCCTCGCTTCTGATCAATGCCCGCTCGATTCCGGCAGCCATCGCAGCAGAATGAGCGAAAGTGCAGAGAAACGAAGAGATCATGAGCCATCAATCCGAGTTTCTCTGGTACATTCCCAATGATGTCACCGCCGGTCATCGCGGCAATACCGCCGATCCCGATCACAATAGTCTGGATACACTGACCAGCCATGCAGAGGCGCTTGAAGAACATGGCTGGAAGGGCGCTCTGATCGGAACGGGCTGGGGACGGCCCGACACTTTTACGCTCGCCACCGCCCTTGTCGCACGCACCACCACGTTTGAGCCTTTGATCGCCGTGCGTCCCGGCTATTGGAAACCAGCGCATTTCGCGTCTTCTGCCGCAACGCTCGATCATCTGAGCGGCGGTCGCGTGCGCGTCAATATAGTTTCGGGTCAGGACGAGCTTTCGGCCTATGGCGATCAGGAAGGCAATCAGGCGCAGCGCTATGCGCGCACGAAAGAATTCATGCGGCTTATCCGCAGACTCTGGACGCAAGAAGACGTCACGTTCAGCGGCGATTATTTTCAGCTTGCCCACTCAACGGTCGTGCCGCGGATCAAGCCAAACGGCCATCGGCCACACCCGAAACTCTATTTCGGCGGAGCGTCGGATGCCGCCGAACAGGTGGCTGCAACCGAAGCCGACGTGCAGCTTTTCTGGGGGGAGCCGCTGGACGGTATTCGCCAGCGCATCGCGCGATTGCAGGCGTTGAGCCGGAGGCTTGATCGCGACCTACAGCCTCTGGAATTCGGGTTGCGGATTACCACGCTCGTCCGCGATACGACCGAACAGGCGTGGCGGGACGCGGAAGCAAAAGTTGCAAAAATGGCAAAGGGTGCGGCAGGAAACTGGCAGGACCATCGCAACGGGATTGCGGTCGGGCAGCAACGTCTGCTGGAGCTGAGCAGCCAAGGCGATGTGCTGGATGATAATCTTTATACCGCACCGGGAAAATTCGGTGGCGGCGGCGCAGGCACGACATGGCTGGTCGGATCGGCTGAAGATGTCGCACGCTCATTGCGCAAATATCACGCACTTGGTATCAGCCATTTCATTCTGTCGGATACGCCCTATCTGGAGGAGATAAAACGGCAGGGAAGCCAGTTGCTGCCGCTTCTGACCACGGCCTAACGATGCGCTGTTCTGTTGAGGCTCCAGATCAGGTAAGGGCCGCCAATCAGCGATGCAAAAAGTCCGAGCGGAAGCTGATAGGGGAATGTCATGGATCGCGCCATCCAGTCGGCAAAGATCATCAGGCACGCCCCGATGACAATGGAGCCGGACAGATGCCAGCCCGCCCGCGTAAAGCCTGCCTGCCGCGCAAGATGCGGCGCCATCAGCCCGATGAAGGAAAGAGGGCCGATGAACAGTGACGCCGCCGCCGAAAGAACGGAGGCAATCAGGATCAGCAATAACGAGGACAATCTGGCATTCACCCCGATGGCGCGGGCGCGCGCATTGCCAAGCGGCATGATATCGAGCCACCGGATCATGAACAGCACGGGGGTAATGGCAAGAATGGCCGTGAAGGCGAGCAGCCATGCATCCTGTGGCGTGACACGTTGCGTCGCCCCGCTCATCCAAGCTAACAGCGTCATGGACTGGGCACCGCCGCGCGCGATGATCAGTGTCAGAAACGCCCCGGAAATCGAACTGGTCGCAATGCCGGCCAGCAAAAGGCGCTCGGCGCTAAAACGATGACGCGCCGCCAGAGCCAGCACAATGGCTGTCGCAATCAAGGAACCGGCCAGCGTGCCATTGAACTGAGCCTGTTTTCCCGGATCGCTCATCAAAAGCAGCACGGCGGCCAATCCCACCCCGGCGCCCGACGATATGCCGAGCACTTCGGGGCTGGCCATCGGGTTGCCCAGCGTTCGTTGCAAAATGCAGCCGGCCGTGGCCAGCATGACACCGGCGCTTATGGCGGCGACAAGGCGCGGCCAGCGCCAAGGCAGGATGATGTCCAGAGCAGCTCCTTGCGTGAGCGCCCAGCCATCCGGGCTTCTTGCCACGAACAATGCAAGCGGTATCAACACAAGGCACAAAAGGGCGATCGACAGTATGGCAAAAGCCGGACGTCTGGCGCGATGGGAAATGCCGAGCGTCGCCGCACCCTGAACCGCACTTCTGATCTTCGGCAGTAACCACAGAAGCAATGGCCCGCCCAGCATCGCGGTCACGGACCCCGCCGGAACGGACTGGCCGTAAAGAACAGACGCCAGATCGACCAGACCATCGGTCAGCAACAGCAGCATCGCCCCGATCGCCATGGATGCAAACAGGATCTGTCTTGCCGTTCTCGCTCCGGCCATGCGGGCCAGATTGGGTGCGACAAATCCGATAAATCCGATAATGCCGACCTCTGCCGCGACACTCGTGGCGATAAAGACGGCAAGCAGCAGCACGGCGGCGCGGATGAATGTCACCCCCATGCCGAGCGCCTTTGCCGTGCTATCACCCAGTGTGAGCAGATCGAGCGGGCGCAGCAGAAGCACGGCCAGAGCCACCGTGAGCACGGTTCGCACCCCCAGCGACAAAGCCGGTCCCCAGCCCGTCTGATCAAGAGAGCCGCCGCCCCAGATGAACAGCGACATCATATATTCGCCATTGGCCAGAATGATGGTCGCGTTCAGGGAAGCGGCAACCAGCGCGAACATCATGCCGGATATGATGACGCTGACGGGTTCCAGATTCTGCCGCCACGACAAGCCAAGCACAACGACAAGCGACAGGATACCGCCCGCAAAAGCAACCGGCGCGCGCGCGACCTCCATGAGGAAGGGTGCATAGATCGTGGCTATCGTCATGGCGAGCTGCGCGCCCGCCATGATGCCGACAGTCGAGGGGTCCGCGATGGGATTGCGCAAAACACGCTGCATGAGCACGCCAGACAGTCCGAGAGCGCCACCGCATATCAGCGCGATTGCCACGCGCGGCAAAACACTTTGCGTGAAAATGATCTGCTGCAGCCATGCGCCCTGTGCAGGCAGGCTCCAGTAAATCCTGAGCGCGGTCACGAGAAAAGCGAGCACGACAAGACCAATCAGGATCGACCCTGGTGTATTGATCGTGCGTTGCGCCTTGCCTTTTATTGTTGTCATGCGCCCAGCGCCTCCTCAAGAAGGCTTGCGAAACGAACCGCCGTTGGCAGGCCGCCAAAGGGATTGATCGGATCGAGCGTAAAAACGCGGCCCTGACGCACCGCGGGCATGGCCTTCCATAAAGTGCTTTGCGGAAGCGCACGGCGCGCATCAGGAGGTATCGGCGCTATGATGATCACAGTCGCGTCTGGATAATCGACCATGGCTTCGATACTCACAGGAGCGGTTGCGGCATAGCTGGTACTCTTCCAGGCGCTTGCGAACCCCATCATCTCCGCCACGATACCAAATATGGAATCGCCACCGAAGGCGCGGATGTGCTTGGCATCCCCTATATTGACCATCAGAAGCGGATGGTGCCTGTGCCGGGCAATGCGTTCGCCGCTCGCCCGGATGAAATCAGCCGTCTCGCGAATATAGGTTTCCGCTCTGGGCAACAGACCAAAATCAGCCGCCATGGCACGCATGGCGGCTTCCGCCTGCGTATAGGGCTACTTATCCGCCACATAAATGGGAAGGGAGGTGACGGGTGCTATAGGCTCCATCAGATCATGCGCCCATGCGGAATAATTGGAACCGTAAATTTTCTTTGGCTGAAGGGACGCCAGCAGTTCCAGATTGATCGACCCGCGCAAGCCCAGATCGACGATCCCGTCAGGGAGTTCCGGTTCAATCACCAGCTTGCGGTAATTTTTAAGCTCGACCGCCGCCAATGGGGCCACACCCAAAGCAAGGCTGGTTTCAAGCAGCGCCCAGTCGACAATCGCAACCGGCTGCTCAATAAAATTGGGGGATGGCGTGGCATAGGCAGGCTGCAAAACAGAAGGCATGGTGAGCACTGCGCCTGCGAGACGCACAAAGTCCCGGCGGCTTATGATGTCACCACGATGTTTCATTGTTTCGGCCTGCTGGTCCTCATGCCTGCCATGAACAGGCAGGCATGGTTTTTCCCAAGTCCCAAAAGGCGACCCCTACCACGAGTAACCGACATTGGCGACAATGGAACGGCCTTCACCGTAGAAACAGCCGAAATTACAGCTCGCCACATAGCGTTCATCGCCAAGATTGGTGAAATTGAGCGCGGCCTTGAAGCCATCTTTCTGATAGCGGATCGCCGCATCGAACACGACCGAGGAAGGCATGTGGATCGTATTGGCGGCATTGCCATAGCGACTGCCGAGATAGCGAACGCCCGCGCCGAGCGAAACACCGGCAAGGGCCGTGTTCTCGTCAAAACTGTAATCGGCCCACAGGGCTGCGCTGTGCTCGGGAATATTGGCCGGACGGTTGCCAGATGTGGATGCGGTCGATGTCGTGTCGCCCTCGACGATTTCAGCATCCGTATAGGTATAGTTACCCACCAGCGACAGGCCATTGCCCAGACTTGTCGTGCCCTCAAGCTCGAAACCACGCGAACGGACCTCGCCGTTCTGGACGGTCTGGCTTTTGCCCGCACTATTGGCCTCTTTATTGGTCACATTGGTCTTGGTCAGATGGTAAAGGCTCGCGGTGATGAAGCCATCCCAGTCATCGGGCTGGAATTTGATGCCTGCCTCATATTGCTCGCCTTCCGAGGGCTTGAGCAACTCACCTGTCACATCATTCGTGCCGGAAACGGGATTGAAGGATGTCGCATAGCTCAGATAAGGCGCGATGCCATTGTCAAAACGATAGATGGCGCCTGCACGACCAGTCAGGGCGTGATCATCGACGGTTTCGCCCTTCACCAGATTGCGCGTGCTGGCCCAATCCTGACGCAGCCCCAGCGATACGTTCAGCCGGTCATATTTGATCTGGTCCTGCACGTAAAGTCCGGTCTGTTGCAGGCGCGATTGCGAAATGGTGGCCTTTGCCGGATCATAGGTGATCGGCGTGCCATAGACAGGATTGAACAGGTCGATGGTTGTCTGCGTGCCGGAGAAATTCGATGAGGTCCATTGCTTGTTGTTGCGATAATCAAGGCCGAAAATCGCCGTATGTTCAAGCGGACCCGTCACAAAATTGGCTTCAAGCTGATTATCGAAACCAAAACTGTCGATCCGCTCCGATTGAACACTCGCTCCGCGCGTCACGGTCCTCAGATCAGAACCAAGCTTGGAAAAATAGAGATTATTATAATCAGCCTTGTATGACAGATACTGGAAATTCTGGCGGAATTCGAACGTCTCATTGAAACGATGACGCAATTCATAGCCGAAAGTCACAAGGGTACTTTTGTTGTCATTGAAATCCGGCTCACCCAGATAGCGGCTGAT
>JAATGD010000343.1 GCA_015654965.1 Hyphomicrobiales bacterium | reverse complement strand
TTTGACCGATGTGACACCCGCGCCGACTTCGCGCACGATACCAGCCCCTTCATGGCCGAGGATCGCCGGAAACTTGCCTTCGGAATCAAGACCCGAAAGCGTGTAGGCATCGGTATGGCAGATGCCGGTCGCCATGATTTCGACCAGCACTTCGCCAGCGCGGGGACCGCCGATTTCGACGGTTTCGATGGTCAGCGGCTTTTTTGCCTCCCAGGCAACGGCTGCGCGTGATTTCATGGTGTATTCCTTTTCTTCTACTCTTGTAACGCGCCTATTTCAGATAGGTTCGCAAAATTCGCATGATCGCGTCGATTTCCGCGTCAGTGTCGGTGCATTGTTCAGATGGCGCGACAAATGTCTCGCGAAAATGACTTTCCAGCACTTCCGCCATCAACCCATTGGCAGCCCCGCGCAATGCCGCGATCTGCTGCAAAAGTGCGGCGCATTCCGTATCCGCTTCCACCGCGCGTTCCAGCGCCTCCGCCTGTCCTTTGATGCGCTTGAGACGCGTTAAGGCGCGTTTTTTGTCTTCCGGTGAATGCGGCATGGAACCTCCGATTTGCGCGCAAGCTACATACTATAGGGGAGTATGTCAATCATTGCATAGAGCCGCACATTGACTGGACAAGATTGCCGTACTGATGCAAACCGCAAACATGCTTGCGCCAAGATGATGGAAACCCGTTTGCCTTTATTGCCCGACCTTCCCGTGACCCGCATTCTACCGCAACTCGATGCGGCGATGCATGATCATGCAAGCGCTGTGCTGGTTGCACCTCCCGGTGCGGGCAAGACGACACTGGTGCCGCTACATTTTCTCGATGCCGACTGGCGCAAGGACGGCATGATCGTTGTTCTTGAGCCGCGCCGTCTTGCCGCCCGTGCTGCCGCACGACGCATGGCGCAACTTTTGGGCGAGGAGCCGGGCGAGACAGTCGGCTACCGCATGCGCCTTGAAAGCAAGGTTTCGGCCAAGACCAGAATCCTTGTCGTGACCGAGGGAGTGTTTGCGCGCATGATCCTCGACGATCCCGATCTGAAAGGGATTGCCGCCGTCCTTTTCGATGAGTTTCACGAACGCAGTCTGGATGCGGATTTTGGCCTTGCGCTGGCGCTCGATGTGCAGGCCGCACTTCGCGATGATCTCAAAATCCTCGTCATGTCGGCGACACTTGATGGCGCGCGTGTGGCCTCTCTCTTGGGCGATGCGCCGATCATCGAGAGCGAGGGCCGCGCATTCTCCGTCGATATCCGCTATCGCGAGCGCAAGCCCGATCAACGCATCGAGGATGCGATGGTCAGCGCCATTCGCGAGGCGCTTTCGGAGGAGACAGGCAGCATTCTGGCTTTCCTTCCGGGACAGAGTGAAATCGAGCGGGTAGCTGGCATATTGGACAAAACTTTGCCGGATAACATTATCATTGCACCGCTTTATGGCGCAATGGAAGGAAGCGCTCAGGACATGGCGATCCGCCCCGCGCCCAAAGGCACGCGCAAGGTGGTGCTGGCCACTTCGATTGCCGAAACCTCGATCACCATTGATGGCGTGCGTGTTGTGATCGATAGCGGTCTTGCGCGGCTGCCGAAATATGAAGCCTCGACTGGTCTCACGCGGCTTGAGACGGTGCGCACGTCCCGCGCCAGTGCCGATCAGCGTGCGGGCCGCGCAGGCCGCACTGAACCCGGTGTTGCTATCCGGCTCTGGCATCAGGGCCAGACGGCGGCTTTGCCTGCCTTCTCGCCACCGGAAATTCTCGAGGCTGATCTGTCAGGCCTCGTGCTCGATTGTGCCGCATGGGGTGTCACCGATCCGTCCACATTATCGCTGCTGGACAAGCCGCCGCTTGCCACCTTGAAGGAGGCCAAAGCGCTGCTCAACCGGCTTGGGGCGCTCGATGAAGTGGGGCGGTTGACGGCTGACGGGGAGGCGATGCGCGCACTCGCTTTGCCCGCACGTCTTGCCCATATGGTTGCGCAAGCTGCCAAGCGCGGAGAAGCCCTGCGCGCAGCCGAACTCAGCCTCCTTCTGACCGAGCGCGGTCTGGGCGGCAATGATGTGGACCTTGAAACGCGCATGTCCCGCTTCCGCAATGATCGCTCGGAACGCGCCCAAAAGGCGAAGAATCTGGCAAGGCGTCTGGCGGCACAGGTGGCAAACAAAGGCGAGGCGGCAGGCTCAAGCGCCAATTCCCCAATTGGCCGCTTGCTGATCGACGCTTTTCCCGACCGCATTGCCAAGGCGCGCGGAAACACGGGGCAGTTTCTGCTGGCCAATGGGCGTGGTGGTGAGGTCGATGCAGCCTTGCATCTCAGCCGTGCGCCATGGCTGGTGGTCGCGGATATGACGGGAAAAGCGGGACGGGCGCGTATCCTGTCGGCGGCGGAAATATCGGAATCAGACATCCGCGAAAGCCTCGGTAACAGGATCGAAAGCGGGCGGCAGGTCCTCTATGACGCGGCAAAAAACGCGCTGCGGGCGCGGGAAGCTGTGCGCATCGGTGCGATTGCCTTATACGAAAAGCCGCTTGCGGCCCCCTCCGGTGCGAGCGCCGATGAAGGCGTGATCGAGGCGGTGCGCGAGCATGGACTTGCCATCCTGCCATGGAGCAAGGATGCGCAAATCCTGCGCCGCCGTCTCGGCTGGCTCTACCGGGGGCTTGGAGAACCATGGCCATCGATGGATGACGAACATCTTCTGGCGACATTGCAAGACTGGTTGCTGCCGTTTCTGACCGGCGAGGCACAGCTTTCGCGCATTCCGGCACCTGCGCTGAAAAACGGCCTCATCAGTCTGGTGCCTTTCGATCTGCAACGCCATATCGACCAACTGGCACCGACGCATTTTACGGTTCCGACCGGCTCGCATATTCCGATCCGGTATGAGGGGCAAGAACCTGTTTTGGCCGTGCGCGTGCAGGAGCTGTTCGGCCTCGCTATCCATCCGGCAATCGCCAATGGCAAGGTTCCGCTTTTGCTCGAACTTCTCTCGCCCGCCCATCGCCCGATCCAGATCACCCGTGATCTGCCCGGTTTCTGGGCCGGCTCGTGGGCGGATGTGCGTTCGGACATGCGCGGGCGTTACCCAAAGCATGTCTGGCCCGAAGATCCTGCGAGCGCGCAAGCGACACGAAGAGCCAAGCCGCGTGGAAGTTGATGACAAAACATTTTGGGACAAAAACGACCAATAAAGAGATAGAGCGGTCGCAACGATCCTGTTAAACACAACCGGTTCTGTTTGTTTATTTCTGCGCTCTTTGCAGAAAATGCTCTAGCTATATGCGGGATGCCTATAAGGAGACACATAATGAAATGGTCATCAGCCCTGTTGGCCGCAACGCTTGTGATAAGCGTCACCACCCAACAAGCCTCGGCACAACACTATTCACCCCACAATGATCATGACAATGACCGTGACAAGGATGTGGCTGGCGCGATCATTGGCGGGCTTTTGCTGGGCGGGCTTGCGCTCGCCGCATCATCCCATCACCACCACCATGATGACGATGATGATGACGATGATGATCGTCCGCGTCCCGCGCCCTATTCCAATCCTTATGGGCCGACCCCGCCCCCTCCTCCGCCGCCGCCTTACGGTATCGGCAGCGGTGCTGCTCCCTATGCGCCGCCCCCCGGCATTGGCAATGGCGCGCAGCCCAATGGAGCGCCATTCAGCCCCGGAGCGGATGTCACCTGTTATCCGGCCCAGCGCGCCTGTTATAATCCGCGTGGGCAGTTGATCCCGTCATGGACGCGCAAGGTATTTTGAGAGCAAGGCAGGACAATCATGAAAAAATGGATTCCATCCACATTGCTGGCCGCATTGCTTGCAGTTTCAGCCGTTCCAGCCCAGGCCGAACAGGCAAGTTCCAGTCCGGCCAATGTCGCGTCGAGCTATGTTCGTGAGCATGCCATTGCCTTGCTGGACGGCATATTGAAGCCGGAGCAGATTACAACGCTCAATCTGCTCGCCCATCAGATTGCCGTGGCCAATGCATGCAAGGGGTTTGAGGTCGATGACAAGAAATTCATCGACCAGTTTCAAGCCCTGACTCTGGATAAGGACACCAAGGCCTCACAGGAACAGAAGGATAAGCACAATATGCGTTTGTCCGTGGTCTATGGTATCCTCGTGGGTGGCGAACTGGCGACAATCTCCGGTGACGAGGCTTCAGCCTGCGCAGAGGCCGACAAGGAAAAGCAGGCCCCGGAACTCAAGGAAACTTCTGTCTGGAAGTAACAGCCTTCAATGCAAGCTTTCAGGGCCGGGCGGGCGTCAACTTCGATTGATGCCCGCTTGTCACCATGGCTGCGTTGATGCGAGGGGTTCAGAACTACACCGCACCCCGATCCGCACCCTGATCCCATGTGGCTACGCGCACGATCTTCCTTGTTTCTGGCTTCCCTGTTTCTGGAAAGGGGCCGGTTATGCGGGTGCTGTTCCCATCAGGTTCGGCTGTAATGCCCGGTTAAAGCATAGGCTGTCTGAGGGTAGAAGCAATAAAAATAGAATTATATAGTTATTGTATAATAGTATAATTATAAATTATGAATATATAGCAAGCTTATTATTTATCATCAATAATTGGAATTTTATTATTTCATATTTTAATGCATTATGTAGGCATATTTTTAAAAAAAGGATTATATAATGTTTCGCTATTTTATGGTGTCATCTTTTATTTTTTCTTTTGGTGTATGTAGCGCAAATGCCTGCGCATTATATTATAAGCCTGAACAATGCAGAGCTATAATGCACTGCGATAAACATAATTGGCTTTTGTCCAAATTGTGCTGGATATATTCTGAGCCCCCTGGCACGAATAACCATTAAATTATTTTATAAAAAATACGTTAATAATGGTTTTATCTATAAATTTTTATATCAATATTCTTTTATCTTTTCAAGAATATTGAATTGTATTAATTTTAGAGCGCATCCCGAAACTGTTTTCCACTTTTGGGAAAATCCACGCGATTCATAAGGTTTCTGGAAGTCTTTTTGATTGCGGCATTTGTCAGGAGCCGGGAACACCGGGATGCCGAGAGATGCGACGCGATGACACAGTTCTGCTTGCGCCGTGCATGCTCTTGCCGCATAAGAAGCCCAGACGAGGGCTTTCATGCACGCAGAATTCGACAATCGCGCTTCCAATCTCTCACGCCGTCCGCGGCTTACAACTCTGGTGCGCGTGCGCTGGCTTGCCATTGTCGGGCAGACGGCAGCGGTCATGTTCGTGGCGCTTTATCTGCAATTTCCGTTTCACGTCGGCGTCTGCTTCGCACTGATCGCCGCCTCCGCATGGCTCAATCTTTATCTGTCGTTCCGCTTTCCCTCAAACCATCGCCTGACCCCGGTGTCGGCAAGCCTCGGCCTTGCCTTCGATGTGTTGCAACTGGCGGGACTGCTTTATCTCACCGGCGGTTTGCAAAATCCCTTCGTCATCCTGATGGTCGTGCCGGTCATCATTTCCGCGACTTCGCTTTCCGCCCGCCATACTTTGGCGCTGGCAGTACTTGTCGTCGCCTGCACTTCCGTGCTGACCGTCTGCTACCAGCCCCTGCCATGGTATCGCGGCGAGACGCTCGACCTGCCTTTGCTCTTCGTCATCGGCATCTGGTGCGCCATTGTTTCGGCACTCGGCTTTACCGGCGTTTATGCCTACCGCATCGCGGAAGAATCACGCCAGCTGGGCGATGCGCTGACGGCAACCGAACTCATTTTGCAACGCGAGCAGCATCTGACCGCCCTTGACGGGCTGGCTGCTGCCGCCGCCCACGAACTCGGCACGCCGCTTGCGACGATCGCGCTGGTGGTCAAGGAAATGCAGCGCGCGCATACCAAGGATGCGGCTCTTGCGGAAGATATTGCGTTGCTGCACTCGCAGACCCAGCGCTGCCGCGAAATCTTGCGGCGCCTGACGAGCCTCTCTTCGGAAGGCGAGGAGCACATGTCGCGCCTGCCGCTCTCGTCATTGATCGAAGAGGTGATCGCGCCGCATCGCAATTTCGGCATCCATCTCGATGTGCGCAAGCTCGAAGGGCCAAAACCCGAGCCTGTCACGCGCCGCAATCCGGGGCTTCTTTACGGGCTTGGCAATCTCATTGAAAATGCGGTCGATTTCGCGCGTGAAGAGGTGATCGTCACATGGGGCTGGGCCGACAATCATGTCAGCGTGACTATTGAAGACGATGGCAATGGTTTCAAGCCCGAAGTGCTTGACCGCATTGGCGAACCCTATATGAGCAGCCGCGATAATAACCAGCATGGCGGCGGTCTTTGACTGGGCCTTTTCATTGCCAAGACACTATTGGAACGCTCCGGTGCGCAAATCACCTTCCGCAATCGCAACAATCCGGGGCAGGGGGCGGAGGTGCGGGTGATTTGGCCGCGTTCGGCCTTCAGCGGTGCCTGAACAAAAATAGCCCGATTTTTTCCGTTCTCAAATTTTTGTGCATCTCTGAGAAATTATTCACTCATTACAACAGCTTGCAATATGCATGAAAATTAATAAATATTGAAATTGCTTCAAGGATTCAATGGCTATTTGACTTTTTGACGCAGGGATATCAATAAGGATATAAAACTCAGGCAGGAAGTACCCGATGGATGACTTGAAGCAGGACGACAGCGAAGCCATAGGCAACGATTCCACCCTTCTTCTGGTTGATGACGACAAACCTTTCCTGCAGCGTCTGGCGCGCGCCATGGAGATCCGGGGCTTTCAGGTGACTGCCGTCGAATCGGTCGAGGAAGGCATTGCCGCCGCAAAAGCGACGCCGCCTGCCTATGCGGTCGTGGATATGCGACTGGGCGACGGCAACGGGCTTGATGTCATCGAAGCCATCCGCACCCGCCGTTCCGATACCCGCGCCATTGTCTTGACCGGTTACGGCAATATCGCGACGGCGGTGAATGCCGTCAAACTTGGCGCCATCGATTATCTTTCAAAGCCTGCGGATGCGGACGAGGTTTTTGCGGCACTCACCCGCCGTCCGGGCGAGAAGGTCGCGCCGCCGGAAAATCCGATGTCGGCGGATCGTGTGCGCTGGGAGCATATCCAGCGCGTCTA
>JAATGD010000303.1 GCA_015654965.1 Hyphomicrobiales bacterium | reverse complement strand
TAGCCTCCGAATAAATGTTGAATGTCTCAGCCCTTTACCGCGCCGCCGGCCATGCCTTCGATGAAGCGGCGTTGCAGGAGAATGAAGAGAATGACGACGGGAAGAACAATGATCAGCGCTGCCGCCATGATTTCTCCCCAGTCACTGGAATATTGGCCGCTCAGAAGGAAGAAGGAGACAACTGCCGTCACCTGATCCGAATCCTGTAGGAAGGTTGTCGCAATCAGGAATTCGTTCCATGAATAAAGACCGATGATCAGCGCTACGGTGAGAATTCCCGGTGAGACGATCGGCAGCATAACCTTGGTGAATACCTGCCAGTGACTGGCGCCGTCGATCAGCGCCGCTTCTTCGAGTTCCTTAGGAACCGCAAGAAAATAAGTTCGCAGCAGCATGACCGCGAAGGGTGAATAGATCGCCGTATAGATAAGAGAGACGGCAAAAACATTGTTGACGAGTCCCATATGGGCGAAGCCGAAATAAAGCGGAAACAGGAAGAGTTGGATCGGTGCCGTTGTCGTTCCAAGAAGATAGAACGTGACGATCTTCCAAGATTTTATCTTCTGTCTGGCCAAAACATAAGCCGTCAGGGAAGCTGTGGTGCAGACCAGAACGATTGTCGTCACGGCAAGCAGCGCCGAATTCAGCATTGTTTGTCCGAAACGGGCATCAACCCACGCGCGGGAAAAATTATCCCAACGGAATGTTTCCGGCCAGGCCAGCGGGTTTTGTACGATCTGCGCTGCGGGCTTGAGCGAGTTGACCACCAGAAGCGCAATCGGAAAAAGCGTGATGATGAGCAGAATGCCCAGCGCCATATAGGTCAGATAAAGAGTCGCTTTGCTTTCGACGAGCCTCATTGGTCGAACTCCCGGGACTGCGCACGAATATAGAAGGCGGTTGCGATCAGACCGAATAGACTGATGACGATTGCCACCGCCGCTGCCTTGCCGACGGCAAGATCGTAAAAGGCACTGCGATAGGCGAGCGTGGAAAGAACCTCGCTGGAGAATGCCGGCCCGCCCTGTGTGAGAATGTAGACAAAGTCAAAAACGAGGAACGACCATATGACCGTCATGATCATCATGAGCGTGATCGTCGGCCGGATTGCAGGCAGCAGCACATAGCGCATTGTCTGCGAGAAGGTTGCCCCTTCGATACGTGCCGCCTCTATCTGTTCCTGCGGCACCTGCCGCAGGGCAGCAAAGAAAATGACGCAAAGGAAGCCCCACCAGTGCCAGAGGTCCACAGTCGCTATACCGTATAGCGCTGTGGATGGCTGCGTCAGCGGATCGACCGTCGGAAAGCCCATGCGTTGCAGCATGCCGTTGACGCCCGAAACCGGACTATAAATCATTCCCTGCCATATCCGCGCCAGAATGGCGGTCGCAATCACCATCGGCAGGAAATAGACGACCTGAAAGAACATGCGTCCACGCCGCACCACCAGCAGCATCGCCGCAGCAACCAGACCGATGGCCACGGGAACAACCAGAAAAATCGCCGTCCATATGATGTTGTTGCCAAGCGCCGTCCAGAAGACACGGTCGCTCCACAATTCATGGAAATTATCGAGACCTATGAAAACCGGCGCAGTGATCCCGTCCCAGCGGAAAAAAGCTAGAGCCATCGTTAACAAGGCCGGGATAAGGATGATCACTACATTGATGATCATAGTCGGCAGAATATACAATCTGTGCATGCTAACCTCACGACCGGAATGGCGACAGGCACCATTCCGGCACATCGTCAGTTTCACCGTGCGGGAATGGCAGGAACTTTGCCCTGTTCCATTTCCTGTTTGAAGCTTTCATCCAGCTTCTTGAGGAAATCTTCGATCGTATTGCGCTCTAGCCAGACTTCCTCGATGCCATTGACAAGATAGGCATCGGTCGCAGGCGGCAGGAAAGTCCATGTCGTATAACCATAACGGTTAGCCTCGACGGCCAAAGCCAAAGTCTTCATCGTGTCGAGATAAAGCGGCTGGACACTTTTCAGTTCGACATCAGAAAGATTGTCCAGTGGCGTATTCCATTCCCCTTGCCAGAGCTCATTCATTCTCTCATAGGTCTCGGATGAGAAGATGAAGTCTATCGCGGCCGCCGCTCCCTTTATGTTTCGCGCTTTAGCTGCAATGGAGAAGGTGGAGCCTACTCCCAGCGGAAATACCGGTTCGCGACCGTCGGCGCTCGGGAAGCCGACAAAGCCCGCCTTGGCATTGTTGCCTGGGAAATATGTTTCCACGCGCTGGAACTGCCATGTTCCCGTCGGCATCATGCCAGCCTGCCCTGCGGCCATCTGCGCAAAAGCCTGTTCGTCACTGAGCGAGAAATAATTCGGGCCGAAATAGCCCTTCTTCCACCATTCATTGAGCCTTGATATGGCCTTGACGAAAACCGCATCCGTCCATGCAAGCTCACCTTTGAGGGCCTTGTAGACGTTTTCCGGCCCGGCGATCGCATTCAGCACGATCGAGACATAATGCTCGTTTGCCGGTCGCCAGTTCGCGTTCCCTGAAGCAAAAGGAATAATTTTTTCCGCCAGCATGGCGTCGGCTACGCTTTCGAGTTCCTCAATGGTTACGGGAACTTTCCAGCCATGCTTTTCAAACAGCGTTTTATTGAAAAACAAACCAAGCGTTTCATATGTCTTGGGCAAGGCATAAAGCTTGCCATCATATTTTCCCATCTCAAGGAAAACCGGCAAAATGCGGTCATTCCATTTGTATTCAGTGGCAAAATCATCGAGCGGCAGAAGCTGGCCCGCCTGCGCCATGGGAGCAACGTAACTCGGGCCTGCCGTATAGACGATATCGGGACCGCGTCCGGACAAAAGAGCGACGCGCATCTGTTTGTCGAGTTCGCTACCGCGATAGTCAACAGTCAGTTTGTAATCTGGATGCGAAGCATTAAACGGATCAATGATACCTTCGCGCAGGGCCCGCTGCTGATTGGGATCGGCTGATTCATACCACCATGTTACAGGTTCCTGAGCATAAGCAGGCATTGAAATATAGGCGGTACCCACAACCGCAAAACTGCCCTTCAGAAATGTACGCCTTCTCATGTTCTCCTCCATGAAGATTATTCAAACCGACTTCCGCTCAACGAGTTGAAAGGGCATCTCATAGGCCACTCCTTCACCGTTGCGGTTGCCGTTCAGTCTTTCGATCAATATTTCCGCGGCCTTCTCGCCAATTCTTTCCTGGAACTGTGACACCGTACTCAATGGAGGAGACACCAGACGCGCAGCCGGAATATCGTCGAAGCCCGCCACCGCAATTTCATCTGGAATGGCAATGCCACGCTCCTGAAGTGCCTGCATGACGCCAATCGCCATAAGATCGTTGGCTGCGAAAATGGCATTGGGATCAAAATCTGACGTCAAAACCTTTTCAGCCGCACGAAAACCACCTGCATCGTTAAACGCGTCATCGACAATGACGAGTGGCTCGAGAGCGGCCTCGGTCACGGCTTCAAGATAGCCATCCACTCTCATGCGCTGCGGGCCGCCCCGGCCTGCCACCATCGCAATACGACGCCGTCCCGAACGGATCAGGGATTCCACCATCGCTTTCGAAGCGGCTTTGTTGTCGATAAAGATATCGTCAATGGCGAGCGGACCACCTGTCTTGAGTGAAGATTCAATGCGCACCACCGGAACGCCCGCCTCCAGAACCTCCACGAAATCGACCGCGCGCAAGCTGAAGAACACACCGATGACTCCATCCACCCGCCCTTCCCGCGCCCATTGTAGAAAATGTTGCTCCCGTTCCTGTTCACCATCCGTATTGGCGGTGATGACATCATAATTATTATCCTGCGCGACCTTTTGAACACCGCGCACAAGCCCCGGGTAAAACGGATTTGTGATATCGGGAACAATACAGGCAACTGTCATGGTCCTGCGCGTTTTGAGAGCCTGAGCGAAACGATTAGGGACATAGCCCAGTTGTTTCGCCGCCTCGTGAATACGCCCGACCGTTTCCGCCGAAATGCTGGATGGTGTATTCGCTCCCCCCAGCACCATGGAAACGGTTGCCTGTGAAACACCGGCTTTTAAAGCAACATCTCTCTGTGTCGAACGACGACGCATAAACCTCATCCACTTATACGAATAACTAATACGTATAAGTGAAGTGATACGATGTCAACTGATCAAACCCAATTCTAATTCAGCGAGTAGAGTTATAAATTGTTATGAGTGAAAGCGTTTGCCTACTGATTCCCGATTTTATCCCAGGTGCACGACAAAGGTACGCAATCACCGATTCCTGCGATTGGTCGCGTACCTGACATCAAAACTGGCTACATACCATCAACACGCCGCCCCTAGAAAATAAAAAATATATTATATTCAAATAGTTAAAAAAGATCGGCTACCATTCAACAGCCACCCTCATACAATTCCACACGAAGAATAATTCAAGAAATCGGATTTTGCATCCTTACTCCTACTGGTCACTGATAGAAATGCAGCCCTGATTGCCAGCCTCGTCTCTCGCGTCATGACCTTTGGCGAAGCGAACAACTATTTGTTAGAGTCTAGCCCCTGCATGAATAACTGCCACGACTGATCAAAATATTTCTCTTTCTCAATGATATCGGAGAAACGCCGCCCTCCCAGCGCGACACGATTGAGCGCGATCATCTGCGGCCTTAGATTGATGGTCAGCAACGCGCGAGCAAAAGCCCGAAGTCGCTCGAGCGATGTGCCTTCCCTAGCCCGCAACACGTCAAGTTGTTAAAGAACCTGCGATTGCAGTCCCTGCATCAGCGCCATGAAGAGCGCCGCCTTGGAAGGGTAACGGCGATAGATTGTATCCTTGCCGGCATTGCAGGCCGAAGCGACCTGCTCCATGGATGTGGCCGCGAAGCCTTGGGATGCGAACAGTCCGGCCGCTGTGTCGAGGATACGGCGATTGAGTTCCTCGACCGCCTGCCTGGAAGGCCTGCCACCTTTTGATCTGTCGTTGCCGGATGGTCGTCCCTGAACGGAACGCGTATCCTCTGATACTTTTTTTCCATGTGGATGCGAGGCCATCGTCCTGCCTTTGAAGGTTGGGATCCGCCATACGATCGATTTTCTTCCAGACTTTATATCGATGACAAAACCAAACGAAACGCTGCACCAGTTGCGTCTTGATCCTGCTATCGAGACGCGAGGTATCCCAAAGTGTCTTCGTTACTTGTCGACGATGACCACAGGAACGGCATTTCAGCCGCCCCTCGCCAAGCTGATAACTCCAGCCGTAACTGCATTTTGGGCATATCGACATCGCCAAATCCTCGCAGATTTGGTCCAAGTTCGTTAGGCATTACCAATAAAAAACTCCGGATGCCGATTTTCCATCGCTAAACTGGCCCGAATTCGACGCTTACTGATCTCCAGGAACCCCATAGGATGGGGCCGCAACCGGATCAAGCGCGCGGGTCACATAATCATCGGCCTGCTCTTTATAGACCTGCCATGCGCGGGCCACAGCCGCGACCGGACAGCCTTCCTCCAGCCAGTCGATGCGCAATTCCGCATAGGGCCAGCACTGCCGATCCACGATCAGCAAACCCGCGGAATGAACCGGGCCTGCCTCGCCACCCTCCTGGATAGCCGCTTCAAGGGCTGTCACCAGCCTGTCGCCCAGACCAGCTTCCGTTTTCTCGAAAGCGCTGACCATCGCAGCAGGAATGCCATCATGAGCGAGAAGATTGCCGCCTGCGACACAGTCCTTGCCGGAAGCCGAGGTCCAGATACCAAGCGCTTTGGTGCCGGAATGGATTGCTGTCCTGCCCTGTCCGTCAACGGCCAGCAACTGGCGATAATCAGGAAAACCATCCTGATTGCGGGCGGCAGAAACGGCTTCCTCCGCGCTTGCACCTTGCGCCAGCTGATCAAGCATGAGCGGGCCAAGGGCAGGATTGGTCACATTCTGGGTCGCGACCGCGCCAACGCCCGCTTTCGCCCAGGCGCAACGCGCCGCCACAGCCGGAGACGACGACGAGATTGCCACACCGAACTGGCCTGTCTGTGCGCAACGCGCAACGATGGAAAAGGTCATGTCATTCTCCAAACAAGAAAGCTGATCCGGTCTGTTTTCGGGATCGGCTTTTTATGATCTGATCAGTCGGGAATGACTGCTGTAGCGTCTATTTCCACCAGCCATTCCGGGCGTGCAAGCGCCACCACGACCAGGCCCGTGCAGACTGGATAAACATCCTTGATGTATTCGCCCATGGTGCGATAAACCGCCTCGCGATGGCGCACATCCGTCAGGTAGACGACGAGCTTGGTTATATGTTCCATCTTGCCGCCACACTCATTGATCAACTGGCGAATGTTCTGCATCACCTTGTGCGTCTGCTCAACGGGATCGTGGCTGTCGATATTTTTGGCGGTATCGAGATCCTGCGGGCATTGTCCGCGCAAGAAAATCATCGTGCCGCGCGCAACCACGGCTTGCGAAAGATCGTTGTCAAGATTTTGCTCGGGATAGGTGATTTTGGTGTTGAACTTGCGAATGCGGTTATGTGCCATTCTTTTCTCCGTCAGATTAAACAGGCGACGAGCGGGGAGACGTGACAGATGTCAGGTCAGCGATTGGTCGAATAGGCCAGATATTGATCCTGAATGGCGATATGGTCAGCAATATGCTTGGCATCGTGCCAGACGCCCCAGATGAAGCTTGAACCGCGACCGGAAAGCCATGGAAGACCGAGAAAATAAATTCCTTTATCCGCGGAAACGCCGCGCTGATGTTTTGGCCGACCCGCTTCATCAAAAGCGTTCACTTTAAGCCAGCCATAATCAAGGCTGAAACCCGTAGCCCAGATGATCGTTGTGACACCCGCCTTTTTGAGGTCGAGTTCGCGCAACGGGTTGGTGATGCAATCCACATTACCGCCCAAAATGCGCGCTTCCGGCTCTTCCGGGAGATCAAGACCGTTGCGTTTCACGAAAGCATCGGCCTCATCGAGAAGCGAAAGATAGTTCTGGTCGCCGCGATCAAGATTACGCGCCAGATCGTCTGCAAAAGTCAGCTTGCCATCCTTGAATGCGCCGGTCATACCCACCAGCACCATGCCCTGTTCAGCCAGACGACGAAAGTCGATGGTTTCGCCGCCACGCGCACCGCTGACCGCGATGGTCACGTGTTCAGTACCCGGCACTTGCGCCTGCGCGTCCCATTTACCCAGAACACCCAGCCACCAGACGAAATCACGTCCGCGATAGGAGCGCGGCGGACGGTCATGCGCGCCAACTGAAAGATAGACCTTGCGTC
>JAATGD010000260.1 GCA_015654965.1 Hyphomicrobiales bacterium | reverse complement strand
TATGCCACCGCCCGTCGCTACATCAAGAAGCCAGAGAACATAGAACTGCGCAGCACTGCGCAAGAAAGTGCGCAAAAGAAAGTGCGCACTGCGCAAGTGGCAAAGAGCGCAGAAGAACTAATTGAGAACGAATCATTAACAGCTCAACAAAAGAAATTCATAGCTGAATACCTGATGGATGGTAACGGCAAGCAAGCGGCCATCCGCGCCGGTTATAGCGAGAAGACATCACAAGAGCAATCATCACGCTTGTTATCAAATGTTAAGGTTGCGCAGGAAATTGCGCAGCAGCAGAAAGCTTCCGTTAAACGCACTTTACTCGATGCTGATGAAATCCTTGCTCAGATGTGGCAACTAGCCACCTTTGACGCCAACGAGCTATCAGAATACCGCCGTGGCTGCTGCCGTCGATGCTGGGGCGAAGGCCATAAGTACCAATGGACTGAAGACGAATATCTTGCGGCTTGTGAAAAGGCCGATATGCAAGATAAACCTGCTCCTGATAACTCCGGTGGTCTCGACTACAACCCGACACGCGAGCCCAACCCTGGCTGCCCTCATTGTGGAGGGGAGGGTATTGGCCGCGTTCATCTGCATGATACTCGGTTGCTATCTCCGATCGCCCGCCTAGCTTATTCCGGCGTAAAGATTGGTAAAGGCACAATCGAGATGATGACAATCAGCCGCGAGAAGATGTTCGAGAACGTGGCGAAGCGTCTTGGCATTTTGGATAGCAAAACTGCGCAGCGGTTGCAGGAATTAGAAATTGAACGCCGTGAGATAGAAAACGGTCACGCGAAAAAACAATCCGGGCAACACGACGGGCCTGAAGATGATTATCAACTACAGGCGCTAACACCCGATGAACCTATCCCGCCAAATCCAGTCCTTTGAGGGACCGGTAGCATTAACGCCTAAACAGGCAAATATCTACGTTTGGGGATGGCAACCTTCAGCACGTTTCCGTGATGCAGTGTGCGGACGGCGGTTCGGCAAGACGTTCCTTGGCAAGGCTGAGATGCGTCGCGCTGCACGTCTGGCTGACCGCTGGAATGTGAGTATTGAAGACGAAATATGGTATTGCGCACCAACGCAGAAACAGGCAAAACGCGTTTTCTGGCGTCGATTAAAGCAGGCCATCCCCCGTCATTGGCGTGATGGCAAGCCGAATGAGACTGAATTATCAATCACCTTGCTGAGCGGCCATATCATCCGCTGCGCTGGCCTTAACAATTATGACGATCTGCGCGGTTCTGGCTTGTTCTTTGTCCTGATAGACGAATGGGCCGACTGCCCCTACGAGGCATGGGAAGAGGTCATCCGCCCGATGCTCTCAACCTGCAAATATACGGTCGATGGAGTTGAACACATTGGCGGTCACGCTCTGCGTATCGGAACGCCGAAGGGCTTTAATCACTGCTATGACACTTGGCTTGATGGTCAGGATGGGAGACAGCCAGATCACAAAAGCTGGCTTTATACCTCAGTCCAGGGCGGAAACGTCCCGCCAGAAGAAATTGAAGCCGCAAAGCGCAAGATGGACCCGAGTACCTACCGTCAGGAGTACGAGGCCAGCTTTGAGAACTATCAGGGCGTCGTTTATTACTGCTTCGACCGCAGGCAAAACCATACTGACGAGACAATCCAACCCGGTGACGTTCTGCACATCGGGATGGATTTTAACGTCAGCAAAATGGCAGCGGTTGTTTATGTCATGCGAAACGGCCTTCCTCGTGGTGTTGATGAACTCATGGATATATTCGATACACCGGCGATGATAGAGAAAATAAAAGAGCGTTTCCCTGATCACTCAATCACTATTTATCCCGATGCTTCTGGTAAAAACCGGGAATCGAATAACGCCAGCGAGTCAGATCTTTCTTTACTTAAAAAGGCAGGGTTTACCATCCGCGTTAACTCAGCTAATCCTGCCGTGAAGGACCGCGTAAATTCTGTGAATGCGATGCTTTGCAACACTTACGGAGAGCGTCGCTTGCTGATTAATACGCATAAGTGCCCCAAGCTTACGCAATGTCTTGAACGGCAAGTCTATAACGAGCACGGCGAGCCTGATAAGAAGGGCGGATTTGACCACGGCAATGATGGCGGTGGTTATCCGATTGTCCATCTGTTCCCGATTGTCACTAGAACTGCCACGGTTCGCCCATTCTCTGCATAATTGGAATAAATCATGTCTGATGACGTTCGCAAAAGGTCCGCGAAAATCGAGGCCATTACTACATGCTGGCCGATGATTAAAGTCCTTTTGGGCGGCACGGCGGCAATAAGGGCGGCGGGGAAAGATTATCTTCCTCAATGGCCGAATGAAGAAAATAACTTCTACAAAAATCGCCTCGCCTCCGCGACCTTACTCCCGGCTTTCGCGCGTACCGTTGAGGTGCTGAGCGGTAAACCTTTTTCTCGACCGATAACCCTGGGCGAGGACATTCCGGCGCGTATCAAAGAAATGCTGGATGATATCGACCTGCAAGGGACGAACTGTCATAGTTTTCTGGCGGATATCTTGGAAGAAGCGCTCGGCTATGGTATTTGCGGCCTGCTGGTTGAATATCCCATCGCTGAAGGGATACGGACACTTGCAGAAGAGAAGGCCGCAGGCGTAAGGCCTTACTGGCTGAAAATCTGTGGAGATTGCCTGCTCGACTATAAATCGAGGCGCATTAACGGCGTAGAGACCATCACACAACTCCGCTTTGTTGAGTGTGTCAGCGAGCCCGACCCGGCAAATGAATTCACTGAAGTTAGCATCGAACAAGTCCGAGTCCTTGATATTGGTAAATGGCGCACATACCGCCAGGCAAAAAACGCTATAACCGGGGTGATGGAGTGGACGCTTTATCAGAAAGGGCTCACTTCAATACAAAAAATCCCGTTTGTGCCGGTGTATGGCAACCGGACGGGGTTTATGCAGTCAAGCCCGCCATTGGCGGAACTGGCCTATCTCAATGTTGAACACTGGCAGTCCAAAAGCGACCAGCAAACTATTCTGCACATTGCTAGGGTGCCGATATTGTTCGGTAAAGGATTCAATAAAGACACCCCCCTTACTGTCGGGGCCTCTTCGGCGATAATACTTGAGAACATAGATGGTGATCTGAAATATGTCGAACACACCGGTAAGGCGATTGAGTCAGGCCGTCTTGACCTACTCGACCTAGAAGACCGCATGCGGCAGATTGGCGCAGAATTGCTTGTTATCAAGCCTGGGCGGACAACCGTCGCTCAAACCCTATCAGAAGACGAGGCGGGAACCTGCGCTTTGCAGCGCACCGTTCAAGACCTTGAGGACGCCACCGATCGCGCACTGCAATTTATGGCGGATTGGATAAGCCTGCCCCAGGGCGGCCATATCTCTATCTTTAATGATTTCGGCGCGGCCACCCTGGCGGAAGCTTCTGCAAATATTCTTATTGAAATGAATATCGCCGGTGCGCTTTCCAATGAAACTTTATTCACGGAAATCCAGCGGCGCGGCACTCAGCTCAGCATCTATGAACTCGATAAGATCGTCGCGCCGCAGTTTCCCATGCTGCCAGCAGACATTCCGCAGGACATCCGGCTGGACGTGGACGGCTGGGTGGCCGTGGTGGACCGCGCCATTCAACTGGTGGGCGAAGACCACGTTTCGCTGGGCAGCGATTTCGATGGCGGCCCGCCGCTGCCCCGCGGCATGCGCGATGTTCGCGACCTGCCCATG
>JAATGD010000267.1 GCA_015654965.1 Hyphomicrobiales bacterium | reverse complement strand
CGTATTGAACACCGACAGCCAGAAGATGCTGTCGCCCCACAGCCATTCATAGTTCTCGAGTCCGATGAAGACGCCGGGCCGTCCGATGCGCACATCGGTAAAGCTCATCCAGACGCCAAGACCGAGCGGATAGGCCAGGAACAGGATCAGGAATGCCGCCGCCGGCAACATGAACCAGAACGCGACCCAGTTGCGGTTCGCGATCAGCCGCTGCCAGGCCGACAGCGAACTGACGTAAGGGCGTGGCGTGGACATCGATGCCGGTATCGTGCTCATGAACCGAACCTTTGGGATCGAACCTTCATCGCGCATTCCGGAAACAGAAACCGGTTTGCGACCAGAATACGCTCAAGTTGTGATCGAGAAGAGTGAGGCGCCGGCGCGGAAACGGTTCCGCGCCGGCGACGTTAGCTATCAGCGATACAGACGCTTGGCCTGACGTTCGGCGAAGGCGATCGAGCCCTTCGCGTCTTCGCGGCCGGTGCAGTAGTTCGCGAACATGTCGACGACGATGAAGTCCGCGATGGCTGCCGCTGCGTTCTCTCCGAGCGTCCCGAGACCGCCCGGCGTGAGGGTGCGCTTGGCGACGTCGCGATACACCGTATTCTTCGGATCGGAGGTCCAGACCGGGTTGCTGTCATAGACGTTGAGGAACGATGACAGATAACCCGACGCCGAGGTGAGCCACGGATTGTACTGGTCCGCTTCCATCATGAATGCGGTCAGCGCCTTGCAGGCCTGCGGATACTTGGTGAAATTGAAGGTCAGCATCGTGAACGGCAGATGCAGTTCGGTCGGCTTGCCGGCCGGGCCGATCGGCATGTAGGCGTGGTTCATGTCGTCGGCGACGGCCTTGTTCTCGCGCTTGGCGGTTACATAGACCGAGATGCCGTTACAGGTTGCATGGAGCTGGCCGGACACGAACGCCTTGTTGTTCGAGGAGTCGTTCCACGACGCCGTACCGGGAATGAACTCGCCGTAGAGCGCCTTGACATATTCCAGCGCCTTCAGGCTCTCGGGCGAGTTGATGATGACCTTGTCGTTCTTGTCGACGAGGTAGCCGCCGTGGGTCCACAGCGCCCAGTGCAGCCAGGTGTTGGCGTCACCCGAGGCGTGGCCGAGCGCCATGCCGGCCGGGGTGCCGTTCTTGTTGAGGCCCTTGCACAGTTCGAGGAAGCCCGCGGTGTCCTTCGGGAATTCCTTGAAGCCGGCCTTTTCCATCGAGCTGATGCGATAGTTCATCAGCGCGCCGGTGCAGGCGATCGGAATGCCGATCCACTTGCCGGTCTTGTCCTTGCCGTAGGCATTGGCGGAGTCGGCCCATCCGCCGTACTTCTTGCCGAGATAGTCCGCGACGTCCGACACGTCGACGCACTTGGTCGGCAACAGATGCGGCAGCGAATACAGGCCCCACACCATGTCGAGGCCCTGCCCGGTGTTGGCCGCGACCGACGCCTTCGGCTGAATGTCGTCGTAGGATTCGTTGGAGACGCTGACTTCGACGCCGGTGGCCTTGGTGAAGGCCTGGACGATATTCATGAAGGCGACGTCTTCGGCTTCCACGAAGCGCTTCCAACGCAACAGATTGATCTTGGCGCCGGCTTCCGGCTTCCACTGCGTGGTCTGCGCCCACGCCGTGGCGAAGCCCATCAACTGGTCGACCGATAGTGTCGCCGCACCGGCGAGCACGGAGGCGCCACCCTTCAAAAGCGAACGCCGATTTGGTGTGAAATCACTCATAATCTGACTCTCCCTGTTCTGCCGGCTCTTGATTGTCTCAACCGGTCATTGGCTATGACTTTGCTGTGAGATGCAGCGTTAGTGTTAGTTGATAAGACGTTTTCCGGTCTCCTTGTCGAACACATGCGCGGCGGATGGAATCGGCCGCAGTTTGACCTTGTCACCCGGCTTCACCGGACGGCGGTCGCGGATCACCGCGATCAGGTCCTGCTTGCCGATGCGCGCGACGATCTGGGTTTCCGATCCGGTCGGTTCCACCACGATCACCTCGGCCTCGATGCCGTCGTCGGCGAATTCGAGATGCTCCGGACGAATGCCGTAGATCACCGGCTTGCCGTCGAGACCGGTGCGCGAGGCCACGAGCGGCAGCTTGCTGCCGTTCGCGGTCTCGACATGGGGCGTGTTACTGCCGACCAGCTTGCCTTCGAGGAAGTTCATCGCCGGCGAACCGATGAAGCCGGCGACGAACTTGTTGTCCGGATGATCGTAAAGCTCGAGCGGCGATCCCATCTGCTCGACGATGCCGTCGTGCATGACGACGATCTTGTCCGCCATGGTCATGGCTTCGATCTGATCATGCGTGACATAGATAGTAGTTGTCTTCAATCGCTGGTGCAGGCCCTTGATCTCGCCGCGCATCTGCACACGCAGCTTGGCGTCGAGATTGGAGAGCGGCTCATCAAACAGGAACACCTGCGGGTCACGCACAATGGCGCGTCCCATCGCGACGCGCTGACGCTGACCGCCGGAAAGCTGGCGCGGATAACGGTCGAGCAGCTTGTTGAGGCCGAGAATTTCAGCCGCACGCGCCACGCGGCTGTCGCGCTCTTGCTTGGGCGCATTCTTCAACATAAGCGCAAAGCCCATATTATCGGCCACCGTCATATGCGGATAGAGCGCATAATTCTGGAACACCATGGCAATATCGCGTTCCTTGGCGCGCAGATCATTGACCACGCGCGGACCGATGGCGATTTCGCCATCGCTGATTTCCTCAAGTCCGGCGATCATGCGCAAGAGTGTCGATTTTCCACAGCCGGACGGTCCGACCAGCACGACAAATTCACCGTCCTCGATATCCACCGACACGCCATGCAGCACGCCGACATTTCCATATGTCTTGATTGCATTCCGGATGGAAACTGATGCCATCATAAACCTCGAATTCTAAAATTATCCGCCCCGATTAGCCACCCTTGACGGCACCTGCAGTCAGACCGGCAACGATCTGGCGTTGTGCGAAGACGGTGAGCAACAGGACCGGCAACGTGACCACGAGGGCTGCGGCGGCAAGCGGTCCCCAACTGACCTGCTCGAAGGAGAGCATGTTATAGACCGCGACCGGCAGGGTTCGCGTCTCGCGGCTTGCAAGCACGATGCCGAAAACGAAATTGTTCCATGAGAAGATCACCGCAAGAATGAGCGACACCACGATACCGGGCTTTGCAATCGGCAGCGCCACCTTCATAAACACCTGCCATGAGGATGCGCCATCGATCATGGCGGCTTCTTCCAGTTCCATCGGCGTTGTCTCGAAATAGCCGATCATGATCCAGATCACGATTGGCACGGTGACGACCAGATGAATGATGATCTGCGGCCATAGAGTTCCCAGAAGACCCAGCGTCTGGAACAGCAAAAACAGCGGTATCAGATAGGATAGCCCCGGCGTCATACGCGCAATCATGATGACGATGGCCGATTTATGGGCTTTGAGCCGCGCAATGCCATAGCCCGCAGGCACCCCCACCAGCAGCGCCAGAACTGTTGCCATGCCGGTGACCAGAAGACTGTTCCAGAAATAAAGCAGGAAATCATTGGTTTCAAAAATCCCGCTATAATTCGACCATGCAAAGCGTTCCGGGATCAGGATTGGCGGATAAGCGCCATTATCGATCTCATATTTCAATGAAAGCGATAACATCCAGACGAAGAAGAAGATCGCGGGCGACACGATGATGAAGACCATCAGCGCCGTTCCAAGTTTGGAAAGAATTGACGTGCGTGCCATGGCCTATCCTCAACTGTTCCACTTGGCGCGCTGGCGCAAAGCCAGAAGCACAAGTGACATGACGATAATGACAATGAAGAACACCACGGCAATCGCCGAGGCATAGCCAATATCGTAATAGGAAAACGCCACATTATAGAGATAGATATTGATGGTTTCCGAAGCCGTCCCCGGACCGCCCTGCGTCATCGCATAGATGATATCAAAACTTTTCAGCGCATCGATCTAGCGGATGATGACGGCGACCATGATGAAGGGCAGGATCATCGGCAGCGTGATATAGCGGAATTTCTGCCAGCCATTGGCACCATCGATTTCCGCACTTTCAAACGGATCACGCGGCATGGAGGCAAGTCCGCCCAACACGATCAGCATCACGAGCGGCGTCCATTGCCATGTCTCGACCGCCACCAGCGACGGGATGACCGTGCTCTGGTTGAAAATCCATTCCTGCGGCGGAATGCCGACCAGAGACAGCAGATAATTCAGCACACCCAGTTGCGGATGATACATCATCGTCCAGACCAGTGCTACGGCAACCGGGGTTGCCATCATCGGCATGACGAAAATACCGCGCAACAGCCCGCGCATGGGAAGTTTGCTATCAAACACCAGCGCGGCAATCGTGCCTAGAACCATCGGCGCGACCACCGAGAGCAGCGTATAGACAATCGTATGCCACATGGATTCCCAGAAGCGCATATCGGCTGCCAGACGCAGATAATTGTCAAAACCGACAAAACTCTGCTCACCCCCGAGTTGCCACTGGTTGGCGCTCATCCACAATGTGAACAGCCATGGAAAGACGATCACCGCCCCGACGGTGATCAAGGCTGGCAGCACGAAAGGCCAATAGCTCGGCTTCAATCGTCCTTTACCGGTCTTTCGGGAAGATGACGCAAGCTGTGCGGCTTCCCTGATGGTGTCTGTCGGGGCGGCGGCGCTCATTTTCCTTCGCTCCGCGCAAGCACAGGACGGAATTCTTCCGTCGCCCGTTTCATCTCGGCTTCCGCTTCCGCTCCATTGAGAAGATTGGTGAGGCCAACACCGATAATGTCGCGGAACTCCGTCACCGGCACGATAACCGGCAGGCACAGCTCGCTGATCGGCGCGGATTTCGACAATGCTTCCACCCAGCCTTCCGGCATGGTGACGCCCTTGCGCACGACTTCATCATCGATGATCGACTTGCGGAACGGGACGCCCGAGCCGGTTTGCAGAAGTCTTGCGCCCATTTCCTTGGAGATCGCCCATTGGCAATAAAGATAGGCGGCTTCCTTGTTTTTGGAGGCTTCGGTTACGCCAATACCGTCACCCGTGGTGGGCGCTGCCTGCGCATTGGGACCTGCGGGAATGACGCCATAGCCAACCTTGCCAACCACACGCGACTTGTTCGGGTCTTCAAGCGGCGGCGCAAAGCCGATCCCATCGAGCCACATGCCGACCTTGCCCTGAAGAAAGCTCGACTGGCATTCCGCCCAGTTGAAACCCGCGACACCGGGCGGTGCCGATTTGGTCATCAGACGCTGATAAAGCTTTGCCGCTTCAATGCCCTCAGCCGAATCCGTCTGTAAATTGCCATCGGCATCCACTGACTGCTTGCCATAACCCAGCATGAGGCTGGTGAAGACCGGCACATTGGCGTTCTTCATACCGCGCGCGACAAAGCCATAGGTATTGGTCGCGGGGTCGGTCAGCGTTTCGGCGGCTGTTACCAGTTCTTCAAAAGTCTTCGGATATTCAATTCCCTTGGCGGCAAAAAGCTCCTTGTTCCAGTAGATGATCCAGTAATCCACCGAGAAGGGCAGCGCTCCAAAACGCCCATTGGCATCCTTGGCAAAGGTCAGGCCCGCACTTGCGAAATCATCCTCGTTCAGTGATGCCTCGGTGAGCGTCGGGTCTTTCAGGAACGGGTTGAGATCGGCCAGCCAGCCACCCTTTTCAAACTGGCGTTTTTGCACGTGATAGCTGATGTGAATGACGTCAAAACTTGGGCGACCCGAGGTCAGCTCGATCACCGCCTTCTGGCGCTGCTGCTGTTCCGGCATCTGCTCCGAATGTACCTTGATGCCGGTCAGTTCCTCAAATTCCTTCTGATGTTTCTGAAGGATTTCGCCGCGCGGGCTTTTGATGAGGTTGACTTCAAGCGTTGTGCCGGCAAATTTCTTCCAGTCGACTGATGACTGGGCGAAAGACGGGCTGATGCCTGTCATGCCAGAGGCAGCGACTGCTGCCGATCCCGCCAGAAACTGGCGACGTGTCGGATGAAATAGTTTCATGCCTTCTCCTCCCCTGCTCGGAAGACCTAGCAACTCCTCTTGCCCGGCCTTCGGTTTCAGTCCGTTTAAATACGCAATGCGAGCGTCCTTGCATTGTTAATATGAATGGCGATGGCGTCCATGGCTGTCTGCGGCTCACGGGTTTCAATGGCCGTGAGAACCGCCAGATGCTCCTGCATGACCGGAATAACCCGGCCCGTAATGCGAAAGCGCTCCTGATTGATCAGGCGCATCTTGATGGTGTTGGTCTGATAGGCACGCCAGATGATTTCATTGTCGAGCGAGCCGACAATCGTATCATGCAGGTTCCAGTCGATAATCTGCGCCTGTTCTTCAAGTTCCAGCGTCTCGCCATCGTGCATGGCCCGCTTGAGCGTTTCCTCATGCTGATGGCGCAAGGATTGCAACAATTGATCGGAAGCTGACTGACAAAAGATCGCAACCGATTCCTTCTCTATGAAAAGACGAAACTGGAATGCCTCACGAATGAGATTGAGATCGATATGCGCGATCTGAAGCCCGCGCTGTGGAACCGTCTTGATAAGACCTTCCGCTTCAAGGCGCGGTATCAGCTCGCGAATGGCCCCAAGCGTCAGACCGGTCATGGTGACAAGCTGGCGTTGCGAAACAAACTGCCCGGGATGAAAATCACGCGCCAGCAAATGCCGGGTAAAGCTCTGATAGGCCTTGTCCCGCAATTTTACCGGCTCGTGATTATCGTCCGCCAAAACCATCCCTCACATTGCTTCTAGAATGCTTATGCCGCGCTCAGGCGGCTTTTGCCAGATGTAAATGATCGAATACACGCCCGATCGCCTCGAAATCCGCATCATTGAGGACGACCAGCGGCGCACGTACACGACGCCATTCGGCATCTCCTGTGTGGCGCGCAACCATAGCCTTGACCGCTGGCGTCACCGGATAATGGAGAAGCCGTTGCACAGCATCCACCAGCTCGGCATCGTCTTGCCCATAATCGATCATGCGCAGAAGACGCTCGGGGAAAAGATTGGCCATGCCGGAAATCGCGCCCTGCCCGCCAAGGCGCACACCTTTGGCCAGATCGCGTTCGTCGCCGATCAGGATGGCGATATCCTTATGCGCGGCAAGCAGTTTTTCGGTATAGGCCCAATTGCCAGAGGAATCCTTGACGCCGGTGATAATCCCTCCAAATGCCGCGCGCAGGCGGCTGACGAGATCGACCGAAAGCTCGACCGCTGTCACAGAGGGAATATTATAGAGGATCATGCTGCGCGCATCTTTGCCCAGCCCGTTGAAAACGGCTGAAAACCAGTCGAACAGGCCATTGTCGGAAAGATTCTTGAAATAAGAGGGAGGTGCGAGAAGGATAGCCTTGCAGCCTCGCTGTAAAGCATCGCGTGACTGGCGCACCGCATCGGCAACGGAATTTGCCATCACACCCGTCACGATGGCTTCAGCCGGAATACCGCCTTCAATCAGTGCCCCGAGCAATGTGCTGCGCTCGGCATCCCCGATCGAAGCGCCCTCTCCTGTTGTGCCGAACAATGTGACGCTTGTACAGCCTTTCGCGAGACGCGCCTGCGCATGTTTTAATGCGCGATCAACATCAATCGTACCGTCCGCCTGAAATGGTGTCGTCAAGGCTGCCGACAGCCCGAAACGTTTCGTGCCTGCCTGATCATCCGGCCCAGTTTGAATGTGCACCAAGACCCTCTCCTCCCTTATTTGAGCTATAAGCTTGCACAGACTAACATGTTAGTAAAGTGTCAATTCGCGCCCAGCATGGATTTGACAATAGAGAGGAGGTTTTACAGAGCTGGCACGATACCGTTTCTCATGAAGGCAATCACCTCTGCCCGCGTTGGCGATCCTGCCCTTCCGCCAAATCGGGCACATTTGATGGCAGCGGCGGCATTGGCGAAACGGATGATCTCTTCCATCGGCTCTTCTGCGACAAGACCTTGTGCAAAAGCCCCATGAAACACATCAACAGCCGCCAGCGTATCCACCGCATCAACCATGAAACCGGCAATATGATGAACCGGCTGACCAGCCCCTTGCGTCCAGTAACAACCGTCCGCTCCGGCTGTGACCGCCACGAATACACCATAGCGACTGGCCAGAATTTTTACGCAGGCGCTTAGATCATCGGTTCCAGTCACGCTGATTGCAGCCGGTTCCGATGCAACAATATGGCTTGCCAGCGGAAGCAACGTTTCCAGAAATGCGACGGGTGCCGTATCGGCATCCAGAATGGCCGGAATCTCTGCCTCTCTTGCCGCTCGCAACGCCGTTTGAGCCGCCCACGGCCAGCGCACGTCAACCATGACCGCAGCATAGGTTGCATCTTTGATAAAAGGAGCTGCATCATCAGCTTGAGCAAGTGCGTGATCATAAAAGGGGACGATGATACGCTCCCCCTTCGCATCGATCAGAATGGATGAAAATGCAGTCCGCGTACCGGCTAAACGACGAACTTGCGTGCAATCAACACCTTCGGTGCATAATTGAGCAATCACGCGCTCACCTGTCGCATCATCACCCGCGGACGCCCACAGGGCGGCTTTTCCACCCAGTCGGGCAATGGCGGCGGCAGCGCTGGAAGCCATGCCTGCCGCAATCTGAACCGCCTCACCGGGGATGAATTTGCCAGCCGTCTTTGGCAAGTCTTCAAGACGAAAGATCGTGTCGAGCGTCAAAGCGCCCACACACAGTATTTTACGGCTCATGATCTCCACCCATCCTCCATAACCTGCCCCATTGCTATCAAACCTGCTTATCGATGAATACGCAATTTCATTCAGTCGGGCGCTGATTGATCTCGACAATCGTTACATTGCAAATTACGCTTTCCTAATGAATCAGTCGGTCCAGCGGCGCGCCGTTTTTTTCATTGGTGGATATGACCCAAAAACGCCCGAGGCGTTTTTCAAGCGGCTACGCAAAGAAATCGCGCGTTTTGATAGTCTTTGGGATTATCGCTCCGAGGTTTTGCCCGTTGAGAAAAGCCCGGATGGCGGCCTTGGCAAAGCTACCATCGAGACACGCAGCGCGCAGGAAAACTGGTCAACAGTGACCGATTTTCATTTTCTCACGCTTGATAAAATCGTGCTTGCCGATTTTGAACGACCTCTCGCTGTGCGCGTGGGCAAATATATCCGGGCCTTTGGCGATTTTGTTTTTTCCGGTACAGCGTTTCATTTCTTTGTCAGCGCATGGCGTTTTGCCCTCTATTTTCTTTATCCGTTTCTGGCCCTTATCCTGTTTGTGCTGGTGGGTCTTCTCAGCGCCCGTTTGACCGCGCCATGGCTCGGATTTATCAGCTGGATTGTCGGGCTAATTATCTTTTCCCTCGCGCTCATCGTCCTTGGTAAACGCTGGTCCACCAATCATCTGATGGATTTGTGGTCCTTCTCGCTCAATTTCATACGCGGACGCCGCCCGGATGCGGAAAAGCTGTTGCAAAATTTTGCAGACAATATCGTCAAGCGTGTAAGTGACGAAAAATATGATGAAGTCATCCTGATCGGCCACAGCACGGGCGGCATGCTGATGCTTGATGCCGCCGCGCGCTGTCACACTCTTGATCCATTTTTTTCGACCCGTGCGGAAAAAATATCGCTTCTGACACTTGGCTCCACCGCGCTGAAAGCTGGTTATCATCCGGCTGCAAAACAGTTTCGCGATGGTATGCAACGGCTCATTGATGATGAAAAGCTGGAATGGGTTGAAATCCAGTGCCTGACCGATGTCATCAATTTCTACAAGACCGACCCGGTTGCGGAAATGAAGCTGCACCGTCCATCCGGCAGAGCATTCCCTGTCATCCGTACAGTACGCATCAAGGACATGCTCTTGGCCGAAACCTATAAACGGGTGAAAAGAAACCTTTTTCGTGTGCATTACCAATATATATTCGGCAATACCAAGCGCTATTGGTATGATTTTTTTCAGGTTTGCTGTGGCCCGATCTTTTTGTCGGAACGTGCAGCAAACCATGTGTCAGGCAGCGGCCAAAGGCCCGAAAAGGTAGTTTCAGAATGACGCCAACCTTGGCCCTGATTATCTGGGCAATCGGACTTGTCGCCTGGGTGGTTATTCGCGTACCCCACCAGCGCCGCGCCCGTAAAATCAAAGTGCTGCGCGATGCCAAAACGCTTGCCGACCGGCTGGCATTGAGCGCCGCAGGTCTTGGCCTGTCGCTTATTCCCATCATCTATGTGGCAACCGGCTTTCCAGCCATGGCTGATTATCCATTCCAGCCTTGGCTGGGCTGGCTTGGCCTGACTGTGGAACTGGCTTTCCTGTGGCTGTTTTATCTAAGCCACCGTCAATTGGGCAAAAACTGGTCGGTCACGCTTGAGATTCGCAACGAACACAAACTTGTGACGGATGGTCTCTATAAATATGTCCGCCATCCGATGTATCTGTCTTTCTGGCTTTGGGCGATCGCGCAATTTCTTTTATTGCCCAACTGGTTCGCGGGACTGGCAGGCCTTGTCGGGGTGGGTATTTTGTACTTCCATCGTGTGGGGCACGAAGAAGCCATGATGCGCAAGGCCTTTGGACAGTCTTATGACGACTATGCCAAGCGAACTGGACGGATCATTCCAAAACCCTGGTAACTTTCCCATGGTAACTTTCCAATGTCAAAAGAAACCGAAAACCTCATCCGTCGTCGTACATTTCTTGCCATGGGGCTTGCCATGGCATGTAGCCCCAAGCAGGCATTGGCTGCGCAAAAACGTGCTGAAGTCTATCTGCTGCGTGGCTTTGGAGATATTTTTTCGACCGGCATTGATGAGATGGGCGCCGCATTGCAGCAGGCAGGCATTGACGCCGAGGTCAAAAGTCATGTCGCCTGGCGCATGGTAGCCAATAGGATCATTGCCGATCGCCAGAAATATGGTGCGCAACCCGTCATTCTGATCGGCCACTCTCTGGGGGCCAATGCCATTATTTCGATTGCCGAGGTGCTGGATAAACAGGGTATCAGGGTGGATTATCTGGCCTCTTTCGCCGCCACCGCCCCCGATCCCCTTCCGGGTAATATCAGGCGCGCCGTCAATTTCTATTTCTCAGAACATGGTTGGGGACGCCCTCTCGTCGCCGGTCCCAGTTTCAAAGGCAGACTGGACAATCGCGATTTTGCCAATACGAAAGATGTCGGACATTTCAACATCGAAAAACAAAGGCCGCTGCAAGCCGAAGTCGTCCGTGATATTCTCAAAATCCTGAAATGACCGCAGGCTTCGTTTCTTTCAACCAGCCACAGCACCGCGTAACAGCTTGAGCGCAATCGTCCACATGGTCAGCGCAATGAGAAAATCGAGCACGCGCCACGATGATGGCCGGGCAAAGATCGGGCGTAGCCAGCGCGCGCCGAAGCCGAGCGCGAAGAAAAAGGCAAAGGATGCCGTGACTGCCCCGGCTGCAAAGGAAGTTTGATATCCCGAAAACTGCGTGGAAATCGTCCCCAGCAGGATGACTGTATCAAGATAGACATGCGGATTGAGCCAGGTCAGGGCCAGACATGTGCCAATTGTCCGGGCAAACCCCGTTTTGTCGTCACTCCGCCCCGTAAGGGCATTGGAAGCGGTGAAGACCGCATACAGGCTTTTCGCCCCATAATAGAAAAGGAAAGCCGCCCCTCCATAACGCATCAGCGGATCAAGGGTAGGTATGACAACGGCAATT
>JAATGD010000145.1 GCA_015654965.1 Hyphomicrobiales bacterium | reverse complement strand
GGTTTCCGCAAGGAAGAAGGGAAAACTGCCGCGCACCAGCGCGCCATAGTCCATCTTGCCCACCGCACAGACGACGTTGAGCACCGTCCCCACGGGCGGCGTGATCAGGCCGATCGCACAGTTGATCATGAACAGGACGCCGAAATAGATCGGGTCGACGCCGGCAGCATCCACCACCGGCACCAGAATGGGACCCAGCAGCAGGATGGTCGGCGTCAGGTCCATTGCGGTGCCGACCACGATGATCAGCAGCATCAGCACGAAAACCAGCAATTGCGGGTTGTCCATGAACGGCTCGACCAGCGTAATGATCTGGCCGGGAATATCGGCGATATTGATCATCCATGCCGGAACGGCTGCGGCTGCGACCAGAAACATCACACCGGCAGAGGTTTTTCCCGCGCGAAAAATGATGTCCGCCAGATCGGCGATGGAGAGTTCTCGATAGATGAACATGGCGACAAACAGCGCATACATGGCGGCGACGGCGGCCGCTTCCGTCGGCGTCACGATGCCGAAGCGCAATCCCACGATGATGATCACCGGCAGCATCAGCGCCCAGAGGCTGTCCACCAACGCACGACCCGTTTCGGCCCAGCTTGCCGCTGGCGGCTCGACGACATCTTCGGAACGGGCGATGAAATACCACGTTACCGCAAGAGCGACGGCGATCATGAGACCGGGCGCGATGCCCGCCATGAAAAGCTTGCTGATGGAAAGATTGGTCGCCACGCCGAACACGATGAAGCCGATGCTGGGCGGAATGATCGGGGCGATGATGGCGGAGGATGCGATCAGTCCGCCCGCGCGCTCCTTGCTGTGTCCGGCCGCGACCATCATGGGCAGAAGCAGAGCCGAGAGAGATGCGGCATCGGCCAGCGCAGATCCCGAAAGGCTTGAAAGCAGGAGGCCGGCAAAGATGACCACAAAACCCAGGCCCCCCTTGCGGTGGCCGACAAGGCACTGCGCCAGCGTGATGATGCGGCGCGACAGTCCGCCGGTATTCATGATCTCGCCAGCCAGAATGAACAGCGGCACCGCGATCATGGGGAAATTGTCGACTGAATTGAGGATGTTCTGCGCGATGATCTGACCGTCGAACAGGCCCATCTGCCACATGAGCGCGGCGCCGGTGATGATCAGCGCATAGGCAATCGGACCACCCAGAGCGATGGCCGCGAGAAGCGTTCCGGTGAAAATGGCAAGTGTCATTTCAGCATTCCTTCCGCGATCAGTCGTTCGGCTTCTTCTTCGTCCTCGCCATGGGCGATGATCAGGTCGGATCGGGAGAGCTTGCCGCGAAGGAGCGCGAGCAGCTGGCTTGCCAGAAAGAGGGCGCTGAAGGCGGAAAAGAACACGCCAGCCCCGTAAAGCATGGCGATCGGCAGTCGGGTTGCGGGCGAGATGACATGGAGATTGATGATCATCTGCTGCCAGCTGCCGGTGAGAAAAAGCCATGTCACATAAAGCATGATCAGATGCGTTATGGCGAAAGCGGCGCTTTGCAGCATGACCGGCAGGCGGCGCACGAGAATTTCCACGCCGATATGCCCCTTGTCATAAAGGACAAGCAGTGCGCCGACAAAAGTCATCCACACGTGCAGCAGCCCTGAAACACCTTCCGCAAGAAAAATGCCCGAACTGAATGCATAGCGCAGGACGACATTGGAAAAGATAAGAAACAGCATGCCGATCATGCTGCCGATGACCACCCAGCGCAGGGTGGAAAGATAAAGCCGAGTGATTAAAGCCACTGGTCCTCCACAGGTTTCCTCAGAAGCAGACGTACTTCCTGGTGCGCAGAGAACGATTGTTTCCCCACCGGGAGCGCCATGTGTCCATTCGGGCGCACAAGGCTTGCTCCTGGTATTTGAATCTGCACATCGGCCTTGCCAGAAACAGGTTCCGGTCTTTGGGTCGAAGCTGCAGACGCTTGCTGACGCAAGTGCGGTTGTCCGTTAGCCGGATCTCATTCTTCCGCATTCCCTACACATCGGATGGGTTACTTTAATTGTATGATGACTGTCAACAGACAAATTATTCAGGACGCAGTTTTCGATACCGCTCAAGGCTGCCATCGAGATGCACGCGCATGGCTTCTCGTGCTTCTTTCACCTTGCCAGCGCTGATGGCTGCAGCAATGCGGTGATGCTCGTCGAGCATCTTGGCGAGATAATCGCGGGTGATTTTCGGCACCGAGGCATGAATAAGCTGGCTGCGGGGGATGATGACGGGACCGATGAAGGACATGAAGCGCGGCATATAGCTGTTGCCGGTGGCCTCGGCGATGGCCATATGAAACTTGAAATCGAGTTCGCGCGGCTTTTCGGTAAAAAGATCAAGATCTTCGCACAGGGCAAGCGCATCCTTGATGCGTGCGAGACTGTTGTCATCCCTGCGCTGGGCTGCAAGCCCCGCAGCTTCGATTTCGACCCCCAGACGCAGCTCAAGGATTTCGAGGATTTCGGCAAGTTCGCCTGCTTTTTCCGGGCTGATCTTGAGAACCAGTCCCCCTTGTGCGGCCACGAAGACGCCGATTCCCTGCCGCGACTGCACCAGCCCTTCCGAACGCAGATAGGCGATGGCTTCGCGCACAACTGTACGGCTGACATTATATGTCTCGCACAATTGCGCTTCGATCGGGATTTTATCACCGACTGCATATTCGCCATTTTCGATACGTTCCGCGATATCCTTCGCAACGATCGAAGACAGACTGTCCCGCCTGCGTCTCATAGTGGCCCTCCAAGGTGTATGACATCATACATTAAACATTGGTTGGCTTCGCATCAATGATTCGCTGCGGGATTGAAACTACAGGATTTTCTTCAAAATCGACGCAATTTGCACGAGGTTCTGCAAAGCCGGTCTGAAACTATTCCGTTTTTGTTGTGCCGGTCAGCCTGCTGATGAAGTAGTTTGTCAACATTGTGGAGTTGAGAGGCTGTTTCATGACCGATGAAAATCGTGCTCGTTTGCGTGATCTTGGAATACAAGTTGGCCAATATGCAACCGGTGCGCTGAATGCCATTACCGATGTGACGGGGGTGAGTGTCGGGCATGTAACCTGTTATGAAAATGATCGCATGCGCACCGGCGTCACTGCGATCACGCCGCATCCTGGCAATCTGTTTCAGGATAAGGCCCCGGCTGGATTGGCCGTATTCAACGGTTTTGGAAAGTTCGCTGGTGCCACGCAGATCCAAGAGCTGGGTGAAATCGAAACACCGATTCTGCTCACCAATACGCTTGCGGTTGGGCGGGCTATCGAAGCGATCAATCGCTATACGCTTGAGCAGCCCGGCAATGAACGCGTGGTTTCGCTTAATGCAGTTGTGGGCGAAACCAATGATTCCCGCCTCAATGACATTCATGCCATGCGCCCAAGTGTTGATGAAATGCTTGCAGCGCTTACGGGTGCCAAAATGGGAGCCGTCGAGGAGGGGGCAGTCGGGGCAGGCACCGGCACGGTAGCCTTCGGCTTGAAGGGTGGTATCGGAACGAGTTCGCGCATTGTTTCGATCCTGGGGCAATCCTATACGCTCGGCGTGCTGGTGCAATCGAACTATGGCGGCAAGCTTTCCATCGCCGGACAGCTTTACGACGACGCAAGTATCCACGACAAGGACGGCTCGATCGTCATGATTGTCGCCACCGATGCGCCGCTTTGCTCACGCAATCTGCGCAGGCTCGCGGAACGCTGTTTCGGAGGACTGGCCCGGACAGGTGCCGCCCTGAGCAATGGGTCCGGCGATTACGCGCTTGCATTCTCCACGGCTGAAGACGTGCGCCGCACGCCTGAACAGCGCAAAGGCATTGCCCACTATCCGGTTCTTTCCAACGATGTCGTCTCACCGCTGTTTGAAGCCGTCATAGAGGCGAGCGAGGAAGCGATTTACAATTCCCTGACCATGGCGACCACCACACATGGTTTTAACGCGTCGAGCGGAAAACCCTCGACCATCCATGCCATTTCCCTCGACGCGTTGAAGCGTCGATAATATTCAAAACTGGAGTTTTCATGCCTACCGAGACGATCCGCACCGTCTATGTGAACGGTTCTTTTTTGCCGGAAAACGAAGCCCATATCTCGATTTTCGACCGGGGTCTGTTGTTTGGCGATGGTATTTATGAAGTCACTGCCGTGCTTGAGGGCAAGTTGATCGATAGCCCCCTGCATATGGCGCGGTTGGAGCGTAGCGTGCGCGAGATCGGTGGTTGCCTGCCGATCACCACCGATGAAATCGTTGCGATCGAAACGCAGCTTGTCGAGAAGAACAATCTGGTCGAAGGTCTGGTCTATCTGCAATATACGCGCGGCGCGGAAGATCGCAATTTTCTCTATTCCGAAGACCTTGAACCCACGCTGATTCTGTTCACGCAGAAAAAGACGCTCGAACATGTCGCGGCTGTGGAGAAGGGAGTGAAGGTCAAGGTGGTGCCAGACCAGCGATGGGAGCGCCGGGACATCAAATCCGTCTGCCTGTTGCCGCAGGTTCTCGCCAAGCGGATCGCCAAGGCTGAAGGTTGCGATGAAGCATGGATGGTCGAGGATGGCTTTGTCACCGAAGGCGCGTCATCGACGGCTTACATCATCACCCATGATGACAAGATCATTACGCGCGCCAACAGCCACGCCACGCTGCCGGGATGCACGCGACTGGCGGTGCTTGATCTTGCCCGTGAACAGGGGCTGACAATTGAGGAACGGCCTTTTTCAGTCGAAGAAGCAATGGCTGCGCGTGAAGCCTGCCTGACCAGCGCATCGAATTTCATCGTGCCGATCACGTCCATCGATGGCAAGCCTGTCGGGGAAGGGGGGGCGGGGCCGATGTTCAGGCGTTTGCGTGCGCTTTATATGGAGAATGCCCGCCGCACGGCCATTTGAATAGAACCGGCGGTCTAGAAACGCATCCCGTAAAGTGCGAAACGGTTTTCGGACAAGATGCGCGTTAAACAATCTTTAGAGCGCCGATCTGATTCAATCAGATTGAAACGCGCTCTAAAGATTCCAGATACGCTTGACGATCGGTCGCCGGTTTTCCTTTGAGCGATAGAGCCGGATTTCCACATTCATGTGCCATTCCGGCTCTGCTGCGCGCACGAGCCGCCCGTCTTCAAGCTCATCCGCAACGAGGCTTTCCGGCATCCATGCAAGCCCCCAACCGGACATGACCATGCTTTTCAGGCTGATGGAATGGCTGCCGACATGCACCCGATTGTCCGGCGGCAGACGCGCGGCAAGCTTTGCAGCCAGCAACTGGCCGAAGAATGATGTCTTTTGGTAGCTGATATGGGCAAAATCCGGCTCTATCCGGTGTAGGGCCTTGCCTGTCTTGTCGGGAACACTGACCGGGATAATGGTTTCCCGACCCAGCCTATGGTGCTCAAACTGCGGATCGAGCAGCATCGGCACATTTTCATTCTGATAGGTCAGCAGGAAATCGGACACGCCATCCACAAGCGATTCCAGATTTTCTTCCATACTGCCGGAATCCGGGCGCATATGCGAGATGACGGGGCCGATTGTTTCGCTGATCTCAGTGATCCAGCGCGGAAAAAAGGTCAAGGAAAGCGTATGCAGCGCCGTGAGAGTGACGGTGCGCGCATCGGTGCCGTCTTCACGCTGAAGATTGCGGCGCGCCTGATAAAGATCATGCAGCGTCTGCTCGGCGACCGGCACGAACCGCAATCCGGCCTCGGTCAGGCGCGAGGGATAGGTCGCGCGATCGATCAGGCTGGTGCCGATCCATGCCTCCATCTGCCTGATCCGGCGGCTGAAGGCCGATTGCGTGACATTGCGTTCTTCGGCGGCCTTGGAGAAATTAAGCGTTCTTGCCAAAGCAAGAAAATCTTCAAGCCATTTAACTTCCACAAGACGTTCCAATCTGAACCGGCATGGTTCTCTATTGAGCGCAATGGATGCAAAATGCAATCAGGCAAGGCGGCGATATTCGATCATGCGCGCGCGCGACAGCACCAGTTCGAGACGATTGTCAGCCAACAGATGCAGGCAGACACGCTTGGTCCATGGACCATCCTTAAGCGTGAAAAGAAAGCGCCCACCCCCCAATGCCGTCACTGGCATCGTGTGGCGGACCGGTCCGATCCCCATGATGAGGCTATCGCCGTCGATCCTGAAGGAAGCACCTTCATCGGACAGCCAGCAGCCCGAAAGCGAGGCGGGAACCTGTTCTTTTCCAACGGGGAACAACTGACGTTGCTGATGGCCGATTTCACCGATAATGGCCGCGCCATCCATTTTAAGGCGCATCGGCGATGAGGCGGAAAAGGACGACACATAGGTGCCGTCATCTTCATAAACACTCTCGTCGGCATCGAGCCATGTGACGGTGGAACCCCTCACCTCAAGCCAGAAGGGACCGGTTTGCGTGACATAAAGACCGTCGGCAAGCGCTGAAGATGCGACGGGCATGGCAAGCCCCATCAAGGCCGCCATGGTTTCCTGTGCGATTTTCTTGCCATTGGTGTCTTCGCGGTTGGACACGACGACAACACCGCTTTTGCTTTCGGGATCGAGCAGAAAATAGGATTTATAGCCGGGATGCGAGCCACCATGGCCGATAAGTTTTGCGCCTTCGATTTGCGTTTGCATCACGCCAAGGCCATAGCCGCTCGGGCGGTGATCTTTCAGGACACGCGGTGCCGATAGGCGGTCAAGCAAGCCCGTAAAAGACCCGTTATTATCCAGCAAAGCACGCAGCCAGTTGGCGAGACTGGTCGCACTTCCTGTCATGCTGCCTGACGCGGAAATGTGAAGACCTGCGGCCGAGAGCTGCCACTTTGCCCCATCATGCCAATAGCCGGGCGCAAGGCCGGATACGGCATCGTTCCAGACATCGGGCGCATCAAAGATAGCATCGGCCTTCGCACCCATTTCGCGGATGAAGTTACGGAAGAACAAGCCTTTACGCTCAAGCGCTGCTTCCACCAGCCGGTAGCCGGTGTTGGAATAGGAGATTTCCGTTCCGGCTTGGTAATTGAGCCGCGTCTGGCGCGCCAGAAAATCGAGCAAGGCATCGGCACTCGTTTGCGTGTAGACCGACAGGCCCAGCAGCGACAGGCACTCGCGCGTATCGGGCAGGCCGGCGCTCATATCGAGTGCGCTACCGACTGTGACACTGGCCAATGGTTCCTGTAATTCGGGCAGGTGCTGGCCAAGCCTGTCATCAAGCGCAATGCTTTGGGGATGCGACAAGACCATGGCGCAGAAAGCATGTTTGGTGACAGAGGCGTAACGCGCGACCGAATGCGCGGTGAATGGTGCCATGGTTGAGAGGTTTTCCACCCCGCCCGCCAGTGCAAAACGGATGCCGTCCGGGTCAAATCCGACAATTGCGCCACCGGGAGCGCCCCCAGGAGCAGCATCGCGCTGATCATCAGCCCAGTTTTGCATGAATTTTTCGGCTACTGCGGCGGCTGCTTTCCAGTCGATTTGATCAGACATGCATGTCTCCGATGCAGCTTGAATTGAGGAACTTGCCGCGCTCATACAAGGCCGGTCAGACTGGTTCGATACAGGACAGGAAAGGAGCCGATAGTCTGTGGCATTTGCTATAAATGCGTGCACCTTTAACAGCGTGTTTAAAATAGAGCCAATTCCGTTTTTCGCATGTGTTATGCGTGGATTGCATTTGCGGTGTCCCTTTGCGCTCCCTACTGATAAAGGTCATTCAGGCTTACTGCGGGATATTTCAGAAAATGTCGAACAATGTGCTTCCGGTCTTTGATGGCCACAATGACGTCTTGCTACGCTTGTCGCGCGAGAGTGGCAAGGATGCTATCGCAGGTTTTTTTGAAGGGGAGGCAAGTGGTCATATCGATCTGCCGCGCGCCAAAGCGGGTGGGTTGGCCGGTGGCCTTTGTGCGATCTATGTGCCTTCACCGAGCATGACCAAGGATGCCAATGGCGATTATCCGACGCCATCGCAACACGATGCGCTCAACACAACGCTTGGCATGGCGCGTCTGCTGTTTGATCTGCAAACCCGCTCCGATGGCGCTGTGACCGTATGTCGTACGGCCGCGGATATTCGCCGCTCGATGACTGAAGGCCGCTTCTCGGCAGTCTTTCATATCGAAGGTGCGGAAGCCATCGCAGCTGATCTCGATGCACTTTATGTGCTCTATCAGGCGGGCTTGCGTTCGCTCGGACCCGTCTGGAGCCGGCCGAATATTTTTGCCTATGGGGTTCCATTCCGTTATCCGTCTTCACCCGATATTGGCGCCGGTCTTACACAAGCGGGAAAAAATCTCATTGCGGCGTGTAACGCGCTGAAGATCATGATCGATCTGTCGCACATGAACGAATCGGGTTTCTGGGATATTGCGAAACTGTCCAAAGCGCCTCTGGTCGCATCGCATTCAAATGTGCATGCACTCTGCCCGCACAGCCGCAATCTGACGGATCGCCAGCTTGATGCCATCCGTGATACGGGCGGTCTGGTCGGTATCAATTTCGGGGTTTTGTTCCTGCGCGACGATGGCGTGAAAGACCCTGATACCAGTCTGGAGCCGATCGTGCGTCATGTCGCCTATATTGCCGAACGCATCGGCATTGATCATGTAGCCCTTGGCTCTGATTTCGACGGCACGACCATCCCCGATGAGCTCAAGGATGCGGCCGGTTTGCCGCGTCTCGTAAAAGCCCTGCGCAATCACGGCTTCGATGATGCAGAACTTGCAAAGATCACGCACCAGAACTGGATTTCGGTTCTGGAACGGACGTGGGGTGAATGACAGAAACAAAGGCCCGGAGCACATGTGGTCCGGGCCTTTGTTTGAGTGAATATTATGCCTGCCTGATTTCCGGTCGGGCAATGCCGAGATGCTCACGCAGTGTCGTCCCGGTATATTCCTTGCGGAACAGGCCGCGTTCCTGAAGGATAGGTACGACCTTGCTGTTGAAATCTTCAAGGCCGCCCGGGAAATAAGGCGGCATGACATTGAAGCCATCGGCTGCATTGCCCTCGAACCATTCCTGCATACGGTCGGCGATCTGCTCTGCCGTTCCCAGCACGATATGATGGCCACGGCCCGCCGCCACACGCAGTGCCAGATCGCGGATCGTGAGGTTTTCGCGTCGTGCCAGATCACGCAGGAGTTCTGCGCGGCTGCGCAGCTGATCGGAAATCGGCAGGTCCGGCAGCGGGCCATCGAGATCGTAATCGGCAAGGCTATGGCCGATGCGTTCTTCGAGCAAAGGCATGGCGCTCTTGATATCCGTCCAGCGGTTCAGCTCTTTCAGCTTTTCCGCCGCATCTTCAAAACTTGCGCCGATGATGGGCATGAAACCGGGCATGACGGCCACACTGTCGGGATCGCGACCGGCTTTGGCCACGCGTTCCTTGAGGCTTGCATAAAAAGCCTGCGCTTCTTCAAGGCTCTGCTGGGCGGTGAAGACGATATCGGCGATGCGTGCTGCCAGATCCTGACCGGGACCGGAGGAACCAGCCTGAATCAGAACCGGATGGCCCTGCGGTGAGCGCGGAATATTGAGCGGTCCCTGAACCGAGTAATATTTACCCTTGTGGTTGAGCACATGCACCTTGCTTGGGTCGGCATAGATGCCCTTTTCCTTGTCTTTCGGGAAAGCATCGTCATCCCAGCTGTCCCAAAGACCGCGCACGACATCGACGAATTCTTCTGCCACCACATAGCGTTCGTCATGGTCGGGATGGCTCTTGGAAAAATTATTGGCCGTGCGGGCATAGGATGTCGTGACGATATTCCACGCAGCGCGTCCATGGCTCAGATGATCGATGGAGGCGAAGGCGCGCGCCGTATGATAAGGCTCGCCATAGGTGGTGGAAGCCGTTGCCGCCAGACCGATCTTGTCGGTGACCATGGCAAGTGCCGACAAAAGCGTCAACGGCTCGAAACGCGCAACCATGGAAGGATGCGCATCGGCACCGCTGGTCAGTCCGTCAGCCAGAAACACCATGTCGAATTTCGCGTCTTCCGCCTCTTTGGCCAAACGACGCAGCAGGTCGAAATTCTCGCTGCCAGATTCCGCATCCGGGTGCCGCCAGCCTGCCACATGATGTCCCGCGCCTTGCAGGAAGAGGCCGAGATGCATCTGTTTCTTGGTCATTTTTTACTCCACGGATTGGTTGAGCAGCGCGATGAGCTTTTGCAAGTCACCTGCATTGGTCATGGACTGGACGAGGGCCGGAATCTCCGCAAAGCGCGGATCATTGCCGGTAGCGTCCTTGAATTTGTCGGTCGGGTCCGAAATGCTTGGCAGACCATCGACGCGTTGCGAAAGCGTCGAGCCGTCATGAAGCGTTACATCGATGATGACGAAACGGGTTTTCGGATCGGGTGAAAGCCGCGGGGCTGTTTCGTCATGGCGGCGTGTGACTTTTGCTGCAAGCTCCGCCAGATGGGTATCGACCGGACGCTCGTCAAAATGCCCGATTGCCAGTTTTCCATCGCGCAAGGCTGCGGCAAAGACATATTCAGGGCTGAAACGCGCGTCGATGCCGGTCACAGGTCTGGTCGTCACCAAAGCCGCGTCACCACCGGGCGGGAAGGTTATGGAAACTGCTGCGACCTGATCGGGTTGCAGCCCCTTTTCATTGCGCAGTTGCAAAGCGCCAACGCCGACCGGATGGGCGGCCGTGCAGCAGGGGAAAGCCTTGAGCGTCAAGCCCGGCACAATGATCTGCCATGGCGCGCCCCAGTTTTGGGTAACGCGGGAAATGTCTTCCGCGCCAAAGGCAAAAGCCTTGAAAAAACCGATCGGGCTGTCGATGAAATCGGGTGCGCCCTGAAATCCGGCTTCGGCAAGCCGTGCTGCTGTTAATCCCGCACGTGCGGCAAGGCCCGCATGAAGCGGCTTTGCATCAAATCCGAATTGCAGGCGAAGCCCTGCCGATTGCGTGGCGGCAAGTCCAAGCGCGATTGCCGTGGTTTTTACGTCGAATTTGCGAAGATGGGCGATGGCCGCAGCCGCACCGATGGTGCCGAGCGTGGCGGTTGCATGAAAGCCGGTTTCATAATGTTTCGTGCCCATGGCAAGGCCGAGCCGTGCCATGGTTTCAAGGCCTGCAATATAGGCGGAAATAAACGCCTCCGCGCTGACATCGTTTTCTGCTGCGACCGAAAGAAGGGCCGGCATAATGGCAATCGTCGGGTGGCCGCGCACGCTGCCATGCACATCGTCATAATCGAGCACATGCGCCGCATGACCATTGATCAGCGCTGCAGTAAAAGCATCGACGGTCCCGCTCTGGCCGATCAGCGCGACATTCCCGCTTGCGCCCAGAACCTTGTGCACGAGACGGGTGCTGCGGTCATTGGCGCCGCCAAGCGCACAGGCGAGAAAATCAACGATTGCCGTGCGCGCAATAGCGCTTGCTTCATGGGAAGGGGTGGAGCCGAGAATGGCTTCACTCAACGTCCGGGTCACATGATCGGTCATGTCAGATTCCCTCGCCACCTTCATTGACACGGTTTGCCGTGCCGCCAAGGCCATTGACGAAAGCGCTGATGCGCGGGTTCTTCGACTTGTAGAAAAGCTGCTCCGGCGTGCCCTGCTCGATGATGTGGCCGTTTTCGGTAAAGATGATCGTATCGCTGATTTCTTCGGCAAAGCGCATTTCGTGGGTGACGAGAATGCTGGTCATGCCTTCATTGACGAGATCGCGAATGACCGAGAGCACTTCGCCGACGGTTTCAGGATCAAGTGCGGAGGTGACTTCATCAAACAACACCAGTTCGGGGCGCATGGCGAGCGCGCGCGCAATGGCGACACGCTGCTGCTGTCCGCCCGAAAGTTCACCCGGATAGGCATCGGTCTTGTGCCCCAGACGCACTTTTTCCAGAAGCTCCCTGGCGTGACGTTCGGCATCGGCTTTCGGGGTGCGCAGGATTTTCACCGGCGCAATGGTGATGTTTTGGAGAACCGTCAGATGCGGAAACAGGTTGAACTGCTGGAACACGATGCCGATGCGTTTGCGCAGACTGATGCGTTCGGCTTCGGTTTTCAGCTCATCCACGCGGGTCGAACCCACGGTGATCTTGCCCGATTGCGGGATGAGCAAACCATTGATGCAGCGCAGGATGGTCGATTTTCCCGACCCCGATGGTCCGATGATCGAGACGGCATCACCCTTGTTGATCTTGAGGTCGATGCCTTTAAGCACTTCATTCTGCCCGAAAGACAGATGAACGTCTTCCAGTTCAACCAGTGTCGTTTTATTGCTGTCGCTCATATGAATTTCCGATCCTTGTCAGCGGGCCGAAAGCCGCTTTTCGAGCCGCTGTGTAAAGCGCGACACGGGATAGCAGAAGAGAAAGAACGCCATCAGCACGGTGAGATAGATGATGACGGTGAAGTCGTTGCGCTGCACGGCGGTGCTGGCGTCGGTTGCCGAATGCAAGAGTTCATGCACACCGACAAGCGAGGCGAGCGCCGTGCCCATGGTGATGGACGTATAAAGGTTCATCCATGGCGGCAGCGAACGTTTGACACATTGCGGCAGGATGATCCAGCGTAGCGATTGCAGACGCGAAAAACCAAGCCCCTGTGCGGCTTCCCATTGTGCTGTCGGGATCGACTGGATGGAGCCGCGGGTGATTTCCGCAATATGGGCGCTCGCGGGAATGGCAAGGCCGACGACCGCCTTGATCCAGTCGGGGAAAGCGATGTAATTGCCAAAAATCACCAGCTCGAACGGGAAAATATAGGTCGCGGCGAAGATCAGCACGAGATGCGGCGCATTGCGGAAAATCTGCACATAGGTCATGGCGGGCGCACGGACGAGCCGGTAGGGCGCAAGCTCCATGATGCCCATCAGCACCCCGACAAAGGTGCCGAGCGTAATCGCAAGAATGCTGATCAGCACGTTCATGGCAAAGCCCTTGCCGAGATAGGGCAGCCAGTCGAGCCAGATTTGCGCCAGTGATGGATCGAGATAGAACCAGAGTGCTACCGCGAGAATGATGGTCGAGAAGGTGATCGTTGTCGGGGACAGGAACAGGCCTGTTTTTTGTTCGATTGCGATGCTCATTGGCCATATCCCGGAATTGCGAGGCGCTTTTCAAACCAGAAGCCAATGCGCGCGACGATGAGATTGATCAAGCTGAAAAACAGCAGGATGACCAGCATCAACTCGACCACATTGTCGCGCTGCGTCCAGATCAGGATCGATGCATAGGTGATTTCGCCCACGGCAATCGCCGAGCCGACCGTGGTCAGTTTCACCAGATTGACGAGATTGTTGATTATGGCAGGCAGTGCCGTGCGGATGGCGAGCGGCAATTCCACATAAAGGAGCACCTGCACGGAATTGAAACCGATTGCGCGTGCTGCCTCGATCGTGGTCGCTGGAACAGCTTCGATACCACCGCGCAGGGCTTCTGCGTGAAGGGCTGCGATATGCAGGCCGGTTATCGCGATGACCCAGAAGAAAGGGGTGAGCGGATTGTTGTGGGCGCCGCCAATGGCATTGGAAATCAGCATATTGAGCACGAGAAAACCGCACATCAATTGCACAAGCGTCGGCGTATTGCGGGTGAGTTCGACATAGCCGCGCACCGGCACCGCAAGCCAGCGCTTGCCCGAGGTGAGTGCACCCGCAAACAGGACACCGAAAACGAGGCTCAGCGGAATGGTGATGACGACCAGTTGCAGCGTCGTGACCATGCCGTTGAGCCACATATCGACTTCATAGCCGCTATTGAGGAATTCATAATTGAGGCCGATTGCGCTTGTCAGCTCGATAAAGCGCGAAATCAGAGCTTCTTTCATTGAAATGATCCGGTTGCGTTCTGAACACGCTTTGAAATTGCGGACGGTAGAGCCGCCCGCAATTGGTTTGGTTCAAACAGGGCTTTAAGGCTTATTGAGCCTTGAGCTTGTTGTGCTCTTCTTCAAGATAGCTCAGGTTCGGCAGGCGGTTTGCCTTGGCGATTTCGATCAGCTTGCCCGATGCGTGCAGTTCACGCACGATCTTGTCGAGGGTTGCTTCGGTGTCGTTCTCGTCTTTCTTGAGCCAGATGACGGAATCCGAGGGGATCAGGTCGGTCGGGATCAGAATGGCATAATCCTTCCATTCCTCGGCGCGGTCCTGAAGCATCAGGCCCAGCGTGCCGCTGACATGAACCGATACATCGCAATTGCCACCCTTGAGCGCGAGGAGCGATTCCGGCTGGCTTGGCAGCGCCTTGACGTTGGCGCCATATTCCTCGATCAGCGGCTGGGTATAGTTCGAGCCTTGCGATACGCAGGCAACCTTGCCTTTGAGGTCTGTCCAGTCCTTGATGCCGCTATCCTTGCGGCCGAGCGCTGCGCCGCCCATGCGGTCATAGGGCGTCTTCACATAACCGAGCGACTTGGCGCGTTCTTCGGTATATTGCATGTTGGCGATCAGGATATCGACCTTGCCCTGCTGCAAAAACTGTACGCGGTTGGGTGGCGTGACGGTCTGCGTTGCCAGTTCCACGCCCAGACCTTTCGCCAGTCCCCTGGCGATATCGATATTCAGTCCCTTCTGTTCCTGCGTCTTGGGATCGATATAACCGAATGGCGCGCCGGAAAGGATAACGCCAACCGTCAGCTTGCCCTTGGCCTTGATGCGATCAAGCGTTGCATCGGCGTGAGCCGCTCCTGCAACTGAACCAGCAATGAAAATGCCGAGTGCGAGACGTTTGGTGATGGAGGAAATTTGAGGCAACATGGCATTTTATCCTTGTGAAGAGTGAGCGGGACACTACTAAAAACAGGGCTTCATTGACGAGGAATCTTTTTCTTCTTTCCTTCTACAGGTTAGAAAATTCTACTCATTTGCATGAAAGGTAGAATATTATCCCATGGGTGTCGACATGCCTTTGCATCAACCGATAGTAAGGAAAATTTCCGCAAAGCCGGATCGTGGGTAATAATTCAAAATTATTGCGTCCGGATAAGCCAGAATTTTTCAACATCGCTGTGGTTGTCCCAACTGGCCACGGCTCCCGTCTGGACAATAAAGACATCGCCAGCATGAAAGCGCTCGCTTTCACCATCCGGGTTCGTGAAGGTCACATCGCCTTTGCGCAGCATCATCACTTCCGAATAGGAATAGGTGATGGGCCGGCGGGCATAGGGTGTGGTCGCCCATATTCCCCACGACAAGGCACCGGCATCGTGGAATTCATGCCGTTTGGTCTGGGGCATGGGGGTGGTCAAAAATGCCGCATTCGGTGCGCCTCCGGATACCATCGGATGATCAAGATCGATCTTTGCCAGTGCGACTTGCGGATTGTCTTGCCGTAGCATCAGGATTACACAGTCCGCAGCCTCTGCATTCCATGACAAGGCACCGGGGGCGAGGGTTGCCGCTTCCCCTTTGCCAAGCGAAATTGTGGTGCCGGAATTATCGTTGAGAACCAGTATTCCGCTGCGCAGAAGAATGACAGAGGAAAAAGGGCAAATGGCATCCGTGCCCTGACCAGACAGTTGTGCACGACCAAAGCCGAGAGGCGAAGTCGTGGGTGTAGCATCATGGATGGCGCGAAAAACCTTGCCAAGTTCCGAGGCGCATGCAGGCTCTGTGCCCAGATTGATCACATTTTTCAAATGTCTGGTCTTTCCTGAAATTGTATTATTTGGAAGCAAAACCAAGGCTGTCCTTGATCCAGTACCAGCGGATGCCAAGGTCCATGACCGGTTTGCGGATGGCATGCCATGCAAGGCGCGGGATTTTGGTAGCCGGATAAATCATGGGGCGGCCTTCACCAATATGCTCGGCATACATTCTGCCAAAAGTCGTCGCCATGGCGATACCGCGGCCATTATAGCCAAGCATGACGTGCAGCCCCGGCTCTGGATTGTGAAGATGCGGCATGCCGTCCATCGTCAGCGCCACATGGCCGGACCAATGATAATCGATACCGATTCCTTCAAGCTGTGGGAAAAGCCTGATCATGCCCGCCTTCAGCGCTTGCATCAGGGCCGGTTTTTCCTCCATGCCCACGGCACCCCGCCCGCCGATGAGGAAGCGCCCATCGTCGGACTGGCGCATGTAAAAGGCGATTTTGCGTGTTTCCGAAAGCACAACACCACCCGGCATGATCTGGCTTCGCTGTTTTTCTGAAAGTGGCTCGGTCGCAATCAGCATGCTCTGAACGGGCAGGATGCTTTGGGCAAGCCCCGGCACAAGATTGCCACTATAGGCATTGGTTGCAATCAAAACCTCCCGGGCCGTAATTTGCCCTGTTTCGGTTTTGGCAATCCAGAGGCCGTTTTGTTTTGCAAGCTGCGTGACGGGAGAATTTTCAAATATGTCTGCCCCCAATGACGTCGCCGCCCTTGCAAGCCCGCGCGCATAGTCGAGCGGTTGCAAGGCACCAGCGCGCGGGTCACGCCAGCCGCCAAAATAACGGCCTGTACCGGAAAGTTCAGTGACACGTTTGAGATCAAGAATTTCAACATCGACGCCCTGGGCCTGCCATTGGCGGGCGCGTTTATGCACGGCTGCGGTTGCAAGTTCGGAATGCGCGGCCTGTATCCATCCCGCGACGACCGGGGCGCATTCAATATTGTGTTTGCGCACCAGGTCAAAAACCAGACCGGCAGCATTGCCCACCATATCGATCATGCGTTGGCCGTCTTCCTTGCCGAACATGGCAAGATGTTCTTCGGGATCGTGTTTCAGCCCCGGAATGACCTGACCGCCATTGCGACCGGACGCGCCAAAACCGATATGACGCGCTTCAAGAACGGCGGCCTTTTTGCCGCGCTCGGCAAGGAAAAGGGCGCTGGAAACTCCGGTGAAACCACCACCAATGATGATGACGTCTGCTTCATGGGGACCGTTTAACGCCGGATAATCGGCTTTGGCCTCCCGGGCCTTGTTCCACCATAAGGAGCGCGAGAAACTTTCGGGACTACTGGCCATTTTGCATCATTCTCCCCGGCTTCTGAAGCATCGGCCCGAAAACCGGAATCGATTTTCGGAAAGCGCGATGCGTCGATTCAAGTATTTAGAGCGACCTTTGTGCGTCCAAATGGACGCGCGGCGCTCTAAAGCGCGTTGGCTTCAGTCTGGTCGGGCTTGTTGACCCACATGACCAGAGCATCGCTGTCACTGTTGTTGTAAAATCTGTGGCGCAGTGTCGAAGGAAGGGCAAAACCATCTCCGGCAGAAAGCAGGTAATGCGTGTCTTCGATCTGCAACGTGAAACTGCCGGACATGACATAGCCCAGTTCTTCACCGGAATGGGTATAGCATTCCTCGCCCGAACTGCCGCCGGGGGTAATGCGGACGATGAAGGATTTGATCGTCTCGATAATTTCTGGCGAGGCGCGGTGCTTGATGACGCCGCCGACATTGAGAACTTCGGGTTGTTCGCCTGTGCGCAGAACATAAGGATTCGCACGTACGGCGCTGGCAAATCCTTGCGGGTCGATGAGTTGGGCCGGACTCATCGAGAGCACATCTGCGATGGTGTAAAGTGTCCGCACGGTGGGTGAAACAAGGCCGCGCTCGATTTGTGAAAGCGCTCCGGTCGACAGGCCGGAGACACTGGACAAGTGGCCGAGCGTCATGCCCAGTTTTTGCCTGCGTGTGCGAATGCGTGCCCCGATATCGCCAGCAGCATCCTTGTTCTCAGGTTCGTCTGCCGGTGACATCTGAATGGTTTCTGCTTTGCTCACCTGTGGTCCTCTAATGATGCCCGCTGCGTTTTGACCCACTGCGTTTTGAATCAAAACGGGGTTGATTGTTATTTAGTATTCTGTTTTAAATTTTGGAAAATTTCAATAAACTAAAAACCAGCCGCATCAAAATGTGGGGAACATGTCAGTTCATCAGTATAAAAATACACCCTATTGGTGGGAAGCAGCGCCTCCTCGCAGTCTGGAGCAGCGCCTGATCGATAAGGATTGCGATGTCGCCATCATCGGTGGTGGCTATGCGGGTCTTTGCGCGGCCCTGCATCTGGCCCGTGCAGGGCGCAAGGTTCAGTTATTTGAACGCGAGCAACTGGGTTTTGGCGCTTCAAGCCGCAATGGCGGTTTCACAAGCGGTAATATCCGTCCCGACAATGCAACGATTGTGCGCAAGTTTGGCGCAGAGCGCGCAACCAGAATTGCGGCTGAAGGCCATGAAGCGCGTCGCTTCATGATCGATTTTCTGGCTCGTGAAGGGATCGATGCCAATTTTCAGCTGGTCGGGCGGTTCTACGGCGCGATGACCCGTGCGCAATATGACGTCATGGCACGGGATGCCGAAGCGCTTGAGCGTATAACGGGCGTACAATCCTATGCGGTTCCGGTCCATGAGGTTCATCGGCATATCGCTACCGATCTTTATGCAGGCGGCAGTGTGCGCATGGATATTGGTGGGCTGCATCCTGCCAAGTTTCATGCCGAGCTTGTTCGTCTCTGCCTTGCAGAAGGGGTGACGATCCAGAGTGAATGCCGTGTCGAGCATGTCGCTCAAGGACTTGAAAAACATAGTGTCATGACAAGCCGGGGCAGCACGCAAGCGCGTGATGTGCTGGTTTGCACCGACGGCTACACCGATCATTCGGATCGCTGGTTACGCCAGCGGCTGGTGCTTTTGCGTTCGCGTATCATCGCGACCGAAGAGATCGGTGAAGAGCGTGTCAGGGCACTTGTTCCCGGGCTCAAGATGCTCACCGACACGCGGAAGATGACCTATTATTTCCGCCCCTCGCCAGATGGTCGCCGGATTCTTTTTGGCGGGCGCGATGTGTCGAGCCATGGCGATCCGGAAAGTGCGACAAAGCATAATTATCATGAGATGTGCCGCGTGTTTCCCGAGCTTGAAGGCGTGGGAATTTCCCATAGCTGGTTTGGCTATGTGGCCATGAACCGGGACATGGTTCCACGCATTTTCCAGCGTGGCGCAATTCACTATGCAACCGGCTTTTGCGGTTCCGGCGTTGTCTGGGCTCCGTGGCTTGGACTGAAGGTCGCGCAAAAGATCTTGGGTGTGCCGGAAAGCCAGAGCGGATTCGATTTTCGCCCGCCGGGACTGGTTCCGACCTGGCGCGGAAAAGCATGGTTCATGCCGCTCGTTTTTGCCGATCTGGCACGCAAGGACCGCAAGACGGAGGCTGTCGCCGCGCAGGAAAGATCAGAAAGGAATGTCGAGACATCATAAGGGGAACGAAAAGAGCGATACATCGCCGATCATGAAATCCTGCATCAGAAATTTCACTTTACAGAAAAATTCAAGAGCGGTGTGGCGATTGGCAGCTTCACTGTTACGGTCTGAAAATGAGGAGAATAGCATGCGTTTCACTGCATTTTTTGGGTTGACCCTAGCGGCAATGATCGGGGTTGCAACGCCTTCAATGGCGCAGGATGCCGTTAAAGTCGGTTCATCGCCGACCGGCCTTCCTTTCACCTTTGTAAATACGGAAACCAACCAGATGGACGGCATCCTGATCGACGTGGTCAAGGCTATCCAGAAAGACATCGATATCGCGCCGCAATTCGAGCCGGTTCAGTTCTCCGCCCTTGTGCCCTCGCTGACTGCAAACAAGATCGACATGATTGCATCAGCGATGTTCATTACGGAAGAACGGGCAAAAATCGTTGATTTTTCCGACCCGGTTTATGGCTATGGCGAAGGCGTCTTCGTGCCGGTTTCGGACAATACCGAATATAAGAGCTATCAGGAGCTGAAGGGCAAGACGGTGGGGGTTCAGGTTGGTACCACCTTTGTCGATCTGTTCCAGAAGAGCGGTCTATTCAAGGAAGTGAAGGTTTATAAGGGCATCCCGGATATCATCGCCGATGTGAATGCCGGACGCCTCGATGCCGGTTTCGGTGACGGACCGATGGCGGCCTATTATATTTCTCAGGGACGCTTCCCGAAGGTCAAGATGGTCGAAACCTATCAGGCTTCAGCGGGGGGCGAATTCGGTCTGGCCCTGCGTAAAGGTGATGCGCGCATGGCCAAGATCAACGAAGCCATTGCACGGATCAAGTCGGACGGCACATTGCAGACAATTCTTGCAAAGTACGGTTTGAAATAATCCCGGGAAAAGCGGGGCGCCATCTTGCTTTTATTGAAGATGGTTGGTGCATTTTCTCATATCGGCGTCTGGCAATACAGCCGGACGCCAGACTTCCAGTCCAAACAGAGTTGTCGCAAATGCTAAACTTTCTCATGGATGCCCGCGAGTTTTTTCCGGTCCTTTTGCAAGGCGTGAAGTTCACGCTTCTCGTCACCGTGGGTTCTCTTGTCCTATCCACCCTGCTGGGTCTTTTCTGGGCCTTGATGCGTGTATCCGGGATTTTCTGGCTTGCGGCCATTGCAACAACCATTGTCAATGTCATCCGCGGCATTCCCATACTGGTTCAGCTTTTCTATATCTACTTCGTGTTGCCTGAAATGGGCATAGCCCTGTCTGCCGTTCAGGCGGGCATCATCGGTCTTGGCATTGCCTATTCGGCTTATCAGGCCGAAAATTTCCGCGCCGGCATCGAGGCGATCGATCATGGCCAGACCGAAGCCGCACAATCCATCGGCATGGGCTGGTTCAAGACCATGTGGCGCGTGATCCTGCCGCAAGCCGTGCGTGTGATCCTGCCGCCTTACGGCAATATCATGGTGATGCTGCTCAAGGACAGCTCGCAAGCCTCCGCCATCACCGTTGCCGAACTCACCATGCAGGGGCAGTTGCTTGCCTCTTCAACATTCAAGAACATGAGCGTGTTTACGCTCGTTGCGATCTTCTATCTCTGCCTTAGCCTGCCGCTGATGCTGGCCGTCGGGCGTCTTGAGAAAGTCTTTGGCAAGAAAAGAGGACACTGAACATGGCGATGATCGAAATCAAGAGCGTGACCAAATCCTATGGCGCGGTTCAGGTTCTCAAGGGCATTGATGCGCAAGTGCAGAAGGGCGAAGTCGTTTGCCTGATCGGCCCTTCCGGTTCGGGAAAATCGACGATGCTGCGTTGCCTGAACGGGCTTGAAACCTATCAGGACGGCGAAATATTGATTGAAGGCCAGCGTGTCGATGCGCAACACCGCTCCATCCGCAATATCCGGACGCGCATGGCCATGGTCTTTCAGCGCTTCAATCTTTTCCCGCCCCGCACGGCGCTGGAGAATGTCATTGAGGGACCTGTGCATGTGAAAGGCGAGAAGCGGGCGCAAGCGCGTGAATATGGCGAACATCTCCTGCAACGGGTCGGGCTTGGTGATCGGATCGATCATTTTCCGGGCCAGCTTTCGGGTGGACAGATGCAACGCGTTGCCATTGCGCGCGCGCTTGCCATGCGGCCGCAAGCCATCCTCTTTGACGAGCCGACGTCAGCGCTGGATCCCGAGCTGGTTGGCGATGTTCTGGATGTCATGCGCAGTCTTGCGGATGAAGGCATGACCATGCTGGTTGTAACCCATGAAATGGGTTTTGCCCGTGATGTGGCTGATCGGGTGCTTTTCCTTGATCATGGTATCATTCTTGAACAGGGTAAGGCCAAGGAAGTATTGTCTGCACCGCAACATCCTCGCACACAGGATTTCCTGCGCCGCGTTCTCAATCATTAGAGCATGGCTGAAACGTCAGATCCCATTTTGAATCTTATGTTCAGGCTTTGATAAAATCCGCGACCCGTTCAGCGATCATGATGGTTGGCAGATTGGTATTGGCACATGGGATGGCGGGCATCAGCGAGGCGTCGCAGACCCGAAGTCCTTCTACTCCATAAACCGCGCCTTTGGGGGTTGTGACAGCACGTGGATCGGATTCGTCTCCCATGCGGCAAGTACCGGATGGGTGCCATGTGCCACCGACATGGGCGCGGACGAATGCCGTCAGTACGGCATCGTCTTCGAGTAATGAGCGGATCGTCACTCCCGATGTCACCAGTGTATGAATAAGCGCATTGCGCAATGGTCCGGCCACATCCAGCATCGCGGAGAGCGCTCCGCGTTGCATGGCGTTCCAAAGACCGGGTGCGGCCACTTTTGCCACGCGCGGCGTATAACTTGATGGAAATACATTGCCCGCGACGGGACGCATATTGTCATCGCCAAGAATTGCAGCGCCTTTGCGGATTGCATCTTTCAGGCGCAAAAGATCGCGCTCGTCGCTCAACATGCAGAAATCGACATTCGGCTCCACGCTCGCATCATCGGATGTGATGCAAACTGCGCCGCGCGAATAGGATTTGTTGACCCAGAAAAACAGGCTGCCAATCCGGTTGCCGACAGAATGCCAGCCCGAGCGGGCAAGGATGGCTGCATGCATGTCACTTGCGGGCGTATCTTTTACACCCGACGAATAGCGCCAGATCGCCTGCTCGTGATGCTCATGAGGGTCTTTGTTACGCGATGCCGGTGGCAGATAGGTTGCAACCGCAATGGAGGGGTGTTCCATCAGGTTTTGCCCGACACCTTCAAGGGCATGAACAAGCGGGATTCCAAGCTTGGAGAGTTGTCGGGCAGGACCGACGCCGGAGCGCATCAGCAATACGGGGCTGTGAATGGCCCCCGATGCAACAATGACTTCCTTGGCTGCAAGGTGCACTGTTTCACCATTCGATTGCATTGATCTGACAAGTGCGCCTGTTGCCTTCTTGCCATCGAATGTAATTTTCAAAGCTGTAAAGCCGGTCATGATGCGCAGATTGGGGCGTTTGCGCACCGCGTCGGTAAGATAGGCGACAGATGTCGGCAGTCGTTCACCCTGATCGCTGACGGCAATCGCTCCCCGATAGGTGCCGTCACGCCATTCCCCATTCTGGTCATGCCCGATAGGCCAGCCATTCCGGTCGATAGTTTGCATGACGCGATCAACGAAAGGAGAAATGCGTTGATCATCAATCCGGCGGATCGAGATCGGCCCATCCTGACCATGCAGCGGGCCAGCAAAATCACGGTCTGCTTCAATCTTGCGAAAATAAGGAAGGCAATTTTCCCAGTTCCAGCCTTCCGCGCCTAGCTTCTGCCATTCATCGTAATCGGCAGGCGCGCCACGATTGGCCATGAGGGCATTGATCGCCGAACCGCCACCGAGAATTTTTGCCTGCTCATAGCGGCGCGATGACCTTGTTTGGGTGTTTGTGTCCGTAAAACCCATATGCGCCTGAAGCTTTGCCCAGATGTTGCGCGTGTCGAGATAGGCGCGACCGGGATAGCGGGAGCGGATGGCATCGGGCATTTGCGTGGCGCTGATATCGCGTCCGGCCTCGACCAGAATAACCTGCCGTTTCGGGTCTTCCGATAATCGGGCTGCGAGAACACAGCCCGCCGAGCCTCCGCCAAGAATGAGATGATCGGCCATCATGCTGCGGCCTGTTCTTTTCGCTGTTTGCCTGCACTCAACGCCACCAGCATGACGACAATGAAGGAAACGGCGGTCAGAAGCGAACTGATCGATGCAATGGTCGGATCGATTTCATCACGCAGGGCTGTGAACATGCGCTTTGTGAGTGTCTGGTATTGTCCGCCGGATATGAAGAGGGAAACCACGGTTTCGTCGATTGCCGAAATGAAGGCGAACAGCAGGCCGGAAATGACGCTTGGCCTGATCTGCGGCAGCGTCACGGAAAAGAAGGCGCGAAAGCGGTTCATGCCGAGGCTACGCGCCACCATTTCCTGTGTCGGATCGAATTTGCGCAGGCCAACCAGCACGGAGGTTACGACATAGGGCAGGCCGAGCATGATATTGGCAAGGATCAGTCCGGTCATGGTCGCAAGAAGCCCGGCCTTGGCATAGACGAAGAACACGCCGACCGCGGTAATCACAATGGGCACGACGAGGGGTAACAATAAAACCACCTGCATGCTGCGGACAAACCGCGATGATGTCAGGTTGAGCGCATAGGCGGCGGCGGTCCCGATAATTGTGGAGAGGATTGCGCTTGCGAACGCAACGATGAGGCTGACTTTTGTTGCCTGCAACCATGCGCTGCTTGTGAGATAGGCCTCATACCAGCGCAACGACCAGCTTGGCGGCGGGAAGGTGAGAAAGCGTGTGCCGGAAAACGACATCGGCACGATGATGAGGATGGGGATGATCAGCCAGATCAGAATGAGCGAGACGATGGCGATGAGGATTGTACGGGATACTGACATTGGCCTACCTCGTTCCCATGATGCGTTCAAACGGGATCAGCAGGCTGGTCAGCCGGAAGATCAGGAAGACACAGATCAACAGAACCACGCTGATGGATGAGGCGGCGCCCCATTCATGATAGACCTCGATATTGCGCGAAACGAGCATTGAAACCATGTAGGTCCGCCCACCGCCCAGAAGTTCGGGGGTGATGTAAAAGCCCAGTGTGAGCACGAAAACCAGCACCATGCCGGCGATCATGCCGGGCAGCGAAAGCGGCAGGAAAACCCGTATGAAAACGTAAAACGGTGTGCCGCCAAGGCTTGCCCCGGCCATGGACAATTCGCGCGGGATTTTCTGCATGGTTGCATAAAGCGGCAGCACCATGAAGGGCAGCAGAATATGGATGGTGGCAATGACGGTTCCAAATTCATTATTGACGAGAGGCAGGGGCGTATCGATCAGGCCAAGCGATTTCAGTGCGGAATTGACCAGTCCGGTTCGCTGCAACAAAATGAGCCAGGCATAGGCGCGCACCAGAACGCTGGTCCAGAATGGCAGGATGACCATCGCCAGAATGACGATGCTCCATTTTTGCGAAACCGTGGCGGCGAGATAGGCAATGGGATAACCGAGCAGAAGCGTTGCTATGGTGACGATAACGGCAATCCGAAACGTTTGTAGAAACGCCATCCAGTAGACATTGTCGGTGAAAAAGCGCTGGTAGTGGACAATGGTAAAACCGCCATCCTGCCAGATGGATTGCCATGCCAGCCAGAGAAGCGGCACGATCAGCAATGCCGTCACCACGGCCAGAGCGGGTGCCAGAAGACACAGCATCAGGCGCATTTCCTTGCGCTGGTAAAGCTGGCTTGGATTGAGGCTGGCCCTGCTCATTGCTATCCCCTGGAAATTGATGAGATTTTACCGTCGGTGCGCGCACGTGATGATCGCGTGCGCGCATCGGGCTTATTTCTGAATGAACTCCGCCCAGCGCTTTTGCGCGTCCTCGCCAGCGGGCGAACTCCACCATGCTTCCGAAACCAGCACCTGCCTGGCCGCATTATCGGGTGAGCTAGGCAGTTCCGCCGCCCGTTCTGGAGAAATTTTTCCGGTTTCGTAAGCGGCAGGATTGGCCGGACCATAATCGATATAGGTCGGGAAATTGGCCTGAATTTCCGGATCGAGCGCCGCGTTGATGAATTTCACGCCCGTGTCCAGATTGGGCGCACACTTCAGGATGCAGAGCGAGGTATATTGCAAAAAGCCTTCATTGAAGGTGTAGCCGATGGGCAGGCCTTCCTTCACCACAGCCGAAACACGACCGTTCCAGGCCATGGTCATATCGACTTCGCCATCGGCCAGAAGCTGTGCCGATTGCGCGCCGGACGTCCACCAGACACTGATATGAGGCTTGATTTCTTCGAGTTTCCTGAAGGCGCGGTCGACATCGAGCGGATAGAGCTTGTCGATCGGCACGCCATCGGCAATCAGGGCCGCTTCAAGGGTTGCGAGCGGATGATTGCGCAATGCTCGTGTGCCGGGGAATTTCTTGACGTCCCAGAAATCGACCCATGTCTTGGGCGGATTGTCGCCGAACTTGTCCTTGTTATAAGCGAGCACGCTTGAATAGAATTCATAGGCGACCGAATAGGGCGTTTTATATTCCGCAGGCATGTTTTCGACATTGGGCAGCTTGGAAAAATCGAGTTTTTCGATCATGCCTTGTTCGCCGCCGCGAATACAATCCTTGGTCGGCGTATCGATGACATCCCAGACGGGTTTGCCGGTTTCGGTCTGCGTCTTGATGACGGGCCAGGCGTCGGGCGCGCTGTCCTGATTGATGGTGATACCGGTTTTTTCCGCAACGGGGTCGAGAATGGCCTTGGTCTGGGCTTCCTGATAGGCGCCGCCCTGCGAGACGAAGGTGATCTGTTCGGCGCAAGCGCTGCCCATACCGGCGACAAGTGCTGCGGATGACATGAGTAGTGCTGTGAGTGAAATGCGCATGCTCGTTCTCCTCTATGTGGACTTTCGGGTCCATTCTTGTCTGCCGGTGAGGGAATGGCTGCCCCGGCGCACAGCTTTTTGCTTCAACGCCCGATCGCGTCGAGAAACTGGTACCAGCCCGCGACCATGCGCACGGCTGGCGCGCGAAGGCCGTAAAGCGGAATCTGCCTGAGCGGGAGTTGTGTCAGAAGACCCAGATCGACAGGCTTGCCGACCGCAATATCTGCTACATGCCTGCCGATATAGGACGCCAGTGCGACGCCCGCACCATTATAGCCCAGCGCATAGATCACCCTGTCATCCAGTCGTCCGGTATGGGGCAGGCTATCGAGCGTCATGGCGACCAGACCCGACCAGCGATGCGTGACCTCAACATCGGAAAGTTCGGGAAACTGTTGCACCATGGCCTTTTGCAATGCGCTGAAGGCGGCGTCCGAATCGGTTTTTCCGAAAGCGCCGCGCCCGCCATAGATGAGCCGGTCGCCCGATTTGCGGAACCAGCGCATCATGCGGCGTGTCTCGGTATAGCTGCGGCCGGTCTTGAGCAGGTTTTCGCCAGCCGTGCCGGTGAGCGGCTGCGTGGCGATCATGGCCGAGCGAAACGGGATGATGGATTTTCTGACCGATGCGGTCGCGGGCGTGATGTCGGAATAGGAATTGGTGGCGATCACCACGGTCTTGGCATGGATCGTTGCATTTTCCGTCTCGACGATCACGCCATTTGAATCGCGTTTCATGCCGAAAACAGGGCTATTTTCACAAATCGTCACACCCTCTGCCTGAACGCCGCGTGCAAAACCCAGAACAAAATTGAGCGGATGGATAATGCCGCCATGGGTGTTCAACATGCCGCCGACAAAATCATGCGATCCGGTTTCCTGCGCGATCTCTTCGGCCGATTGGATTGAGCAGGCGGTGTCGCCAAGAGCTTCATTGAGCCATGCGCATTCCGCTTTCAGCGCATCGAGCGACACCTGATTATGCGCGCAACGCAACGAACCTGTTGCGTGATAATGGGCGTCTTCAATGGCATAATTGCGGACCAGTTCGCCGACATGCTCGGAAGCTTCGATGCTGATATCGTGCATGCGGCGTGCCACGTCGAGGCCGAAGCGGCTGGCAATATCGCGATATGCCAGCCTGAATTTTGCAGAAACCACGCCGCCATTGCGACCGCTCGCCCCCCAGCCGATCCGGCTTGCTTCCAGTATGATGGAAGAGAGACCCTTGCGCGCCAGATATCGGGCTGTCGAAAGGCCCGTATAGCCGCCTCCAATAATGGCGACATCAAATTGACCGCTGCCGGGGCTGTTTGAGAATTGCGGTCGCGGGCCGGCTGTTGCCTGCCACAAGGATTTGATGTCGTCAAAAGGAGGGCGTGTCGTCATGGTGTCGTGACGTTTCTGTTCTTACGCTGCATTGGCGATGGCAGCTGAACGCAATTCGGCGTCCACGGCATCGGCAAGCTGTTTGAGCGTTGAAAAATGGAAATCCGGCTTTGTCACGGCTTTCGGCGTTGGCGTGCCGCCAAAGCCCTTTTGCCCCTGACGACGCTCGATCCAGCAGGTCGTATAGCCAAGTTCCTTGGCAATGCCGATATCATGATACTGGCTCTGCGCCACGTGCAGGATTTCCGATGGCTTGTAGCCGAAGGCCGACTGGCGGCCCTTGTTATAGGCAAAGAAATTCGGGTTTGGCTTGGCATAGCCGGTTTCGTCGCAGGTGACGCTGTCATGGAACGGATTTCCCAGCGTTTCCGAATAGGCGGAGAAAGTGGTTCTGTCGGCATTGGTCATGGCGACGAGACGGAAATTCTTGCGCAAACGCTTCAGGGCTGCGACCGAATCCTCAAAAGCCGGATGATGCAGAATGGCAAACTGGAACAGGTTCGCCGAGGCGTCGTCACCGTTGATGCCCAGCTCTTTTGCCATATGCAGATAGACATCCTTCATGGCCGAGGACGAGCGGCCATAGAACTGGTCGCGACCACGGATATAGGGGCCGAACAGTTCATCGTCGCTCAGCTTTGCGGCCTTCTCGCCGCCCACTTTACGGGCCGCATTCAAGATGCCTGTTTCAAAATCGATCAGCGTGCCCACGACGTCAAAGGTCATCACTTTAAAATCAGTGATCTTCATTGCTGTTTCCTCACAGTCCTATGCATGGTTGTTAGTTGGATTGCGGCACAATCACCGTATCTTCGGGGTGAAGTGCGATTTCGATATCCTCGCCGGGCGCGCGCAGTTGCGAACGTCCGGCGTGATTGGTCGGAAGACGGAAACTGAGCGTTTCACCGGATTGAAGCTGCATGAAAACGCGGATGCTTTCGCCTTGATAAAGGGAGTCGATGACCTTGCCGCGCAGCCGGTTCATGCCGGGGTCCGTGGCTTCAGTCCCAATGGTCAGTTTTTCCGAATGAAGCGCCAGAAAGAGCTTGTCGCCCTGTGGTATCGGATAGGCGGAACGAAGCTGCGTGTTTGCAAGGCTGACACTATGATCACCGTCGCGTGTCACCGGCAGCAGCGTGGCTTCGCCGATAAAACTCGCCACGAAGGCATTGGCCGGGCGGTCGTGCAGCATTTCCGGCGTATCGATCTGTACGATCCTGCCCTTGTTCATGATCGCGACACGATCGCTCATGGTGAGCGCTTCGCGCTGGTCATGCATGACATAGACAATGGTTGCGGAAAGCTTGCGATGCAATTGCTTGAGTTCGATCTGCATATTTTCGCGCAATTGCTTGTCGAGCGCCGACAAAGGCTCGTCCATCAGGATGAGGCGCGGTTCAAAGATCATGGCGCGGGCCAGCGCCACGCGTTGCCTTTGTCCGCCGGAAAGTTCATCGATCTTGCGGTCTTCAAGGCCGGTCAGTTCGACCATGGCCAGCGCATCGCGCAATTTGGCCGGCCAGTCAGCCTTTGGCATCCGGCGCGCGCGCAAGGGGAATGTGATATTGTCGGCGACATTCATATGCGGGAAAAGCGCATAGTTCTGGAAGACGATGCCGATATCGCGTTTATGGGGTGGCTCCAATGTAATATCGCGATCACCCAGCCAGATCGAGCCGGACGTCGGCTGAACAAAGCCGCCGAGAATGCCAAGGAAGGTGGTCTTGCCAGAACCCGATGGTCCCAAGAGCGAAACGAATTCCCCCGGAGCCACGTCGAGACTGACGTTATCCAGCGCGCGGAAAGCCCCGTAGGTTTTCGTCGCGCTACGAATGGATACGCCCACACTTGATGGCTTGATCGCTTCAGTCATTTGATTCCACTAAAGAATTTATCTAGCCGTCCAAATCTGGAAAAGCCGGATTCACTGAATTCAATGGAACAGCCAGACATCAGGTATCAGCGCTGGCATATGTATGCCACTCGCCGCCCAATGCCATGTTCCCCTGATCGTTGCGAAGGATTTTTTCCTTTCTTGGAATATAGGAGAACAAATAAAGAAGCGCGGCGCAATTGAAAAAAGCTTGAGAGGGTGTTACAAAATGTAATGTCTCTCTTGCGTCGCTCTTTACCATCGATGAATGGCCTCTTCACTCTGGAGGCGGCGGCGCGATTGGGCAATTTTTCCAAGGCAGCGCAGGAACTCAATGTTACGCCTGCGGCCATCAGCCGGATGATCGGGCGACTGGAAGAACATCTCGATGTGCAGCTTTTCATCCGCACCACCAATGGCGTGATGCTGACGGAATATGGAAAGATCCTGCATGATGCGATCGAGCGCGGCTTTTCCGGCATAGAAGGGGCGCTTCGCGAAATCAGCGATCGCAAACAGGGCGTGCAGACGGTGACGCTGTCGCTGTCAACGGGCTTTACCACGCATTGGGTCATGCCGCGCATGGCGGCATTCAAGAAGGTGTTTCCCGGGGTGGATTTGCGCTTCGAGTTGATCATGGGTCCCCTGGCGGGACCGGTCAGCGATGTCGATCTCGGGATGCGTTTTGTCGAGGGCGGGGATGACAATCATGAAGCGACTTTTGTCATGCCGGAAATTCTGGTTCCCATATGCAGCCCGACCTACCAGCAGGAGCGTGATCAGGCGAATGCGCTGCTTGATCAGCCGGTGACCACATTGATCAATCTCAGCGAGGCGCAGCCGAACTGGCCGGATTACTTTCTGCCGGCGCGCAGGCGCGGCACCCATGAGGAAATGCTTTTTTCCGATTATGCGATTGTTGTTCAAGCCGCCTTGCTGGGGCAGGGCGTGGCAATCGGCTGGCTGAATGTCGTTGCGCACTGGCTGCGCACGAAAGCCCTGATACCGGCACAGGATCGCTTTTTGCCCACCCACCGCAAATGCCATCTGGTGCGTGTGCGCGACCGGCCCGTTCGCCCGATTGTCACGCAGGTTCGTGACTGGCTGATTGCTGAACTGATGGATGATATTGCGGCCATTGTGGCAATGTATCCGGCATTGGGGCTGGAAGATGCCTTGAAACCGCAAAGTGCCTCGGTTTAACCCCATCCATGGGCTGACAAGCCGTAAATCCATGGCCCATCGGCTTGTCTGTTCAAAAACTCTTTGCCTTTCGACATTGTCGTGACGGTGCCGAAAACATCCAGCCTGCATTGCGCTATATAGTCGGCAAAGGGTCCGGTCTTTTCCCGTGTGTCGATACGGGCAAATTCGCCTTTGAGTGTTTGCAGATGCACATCTGTCAGGTGAATGGCGTCATGGTCATTGCTGGCGACAATCGGCCCGATGATCTTGCCGCGCCCAAAATCGCGGCAGATGGAATAGCCGACCAGATGGCCGTTTCTCGTCAATCCGTAAATTGCGGCTTTCTCCGAGATGAGTTTTAGCAAATTGCTGCGATCGATACCGAACGCCTTGGCATCCAGTTGTGCAATCGTCTCCAGTCTGTCGGCTGGTATGGCAACAAGCGCACCCTCAAGCGGGGCTATGAGTGGGCGTGTGTGCGTCACCTCACCTTGGCATTGATAAACGGTTGCCTCGTTTTGAAAGCCGAGGGAAAGGTAGAGATGATAGGCTGCGTGGGTTGCATTGAGGCTGAGATTGCGGCCGCTACAGCGATCGAGTATCTGCTGCATCAACCAGCGGCCATTGCCCTGAGCCTGCGTGCGCGGAGAGGTGATCACCATGCCGATTGTCGCGAAGTCCTCACCATAGTGAAACCACATAGCACTTCCGAACACGCGCCCGATCCCGTCGACGGCCACAAGTCCCTGTCCGGTTTTTAGCAGCAATTCCCAGTCACTGGGCCGATGCGGCCAGCCAACCGCCATGGAAAGGCCGTGGAGCAGGCTGACATCAACCTGCGCGATATCGCGCGCGATCAGTTCAAATGATTTCAGCCGCACTGATTTTTGCATATCAGCCTTTCCCGTTTCCTGCCCGTGTCTTGAACATGCAGTGTTTTTGATCCTGCCACTGAATGCAATGAAAGCAATGCAGTCCGGCAGGCGTATTTTGCCGCATCATCCCATGCTACAGGCGGCAGAAAGCGCTTCTTGGATGCCTGAATTCACAATCTTTGTTTGAAGCCGGACCTTATTCGGCATGGAACACTTGATACGCCCTTTATGCTGTGAGCATCCTGAAGATTGTTCTGTCGTGTGGTGTTCATGAAGGTCGAGGAAATTCTTGCAGCATTAATCGGCTTTCCCTCGGTCGTGGGCAGGCCCAATGATGCGATTGTCGACTGGATCAGTGGTTACGCCAAGGCGGCCGGTGCGCATGTCACCACACTTCCCGGACCGGAAGGCGACAGGGCAAATCTGTTCATAACCGTCGGTCCGCGCGATGTTCCCGGTTATATTCTGTCGGGTCATATGGATGTCGTGCCTGCGGGTGAGGCCGAATGGTCGAGCGATCCCTTCACGCTCTGTCAAGACGCAGGCAGGCTTTATGGGCGGGGAACGTCCGATATGAAGGGGTTTCTGGCTTGTGCTTTGGCTGCATTGCCGGAACTTGAATCCCGTCCCTTGCGGCGTCCGGTTCATCTGGCTTTTTCCTATGATGAAGAAGCCGGTTGCCGCGGCGTGCCGCATCTTCTTGCGGCCCTCCCGGAACTTTGCGCCAGGCCGCTTGGTGCGATCATCGGTGAACCGAGCCGCATGCGGGCCGTGCGCGCGCATAAAGGCAAGGCTGCGGCACGGCTTGAAGTCATCGGGTTTTCGGGTCATTCATCGCGGCCTGATCTGGGTTTGAACGCAGTTCACGCCATGGCGGAAGTGATCGCGGGGGCGGTGGCTTATGGCCAGACACTCATGGCCGGTCCATATGACGAGAATTTCGAGCCGCCTTATTCTTCGCTGCAATTCGGTGTGGTTTCCGGCGGGCAAGCCGTCAATATCATTCCTGATCGCTGTATGGCCGATATTGAAGTGCGTGCGATTTCCGGCGTCTCGCCCATCCAGCTTCTGGAACCCGTCAAGGAGCAACTCTTTGCCTTGGCTGAGCGCGGCTATAGGATTGAGTGGCATGAGCTGAGCGCCTATCCGGCCTTGTCGCTCTCAAGGGAAAGCGCGCTCTCGAAGTTGCTGGTGGAACTCACCGCACAGGACACGATTGCGGCTGTGAGTTATGGCACCGAGGCGGGACTTTACCAAAAAGCGGGCATTGACGCCATTATCTGTGGTCCCGGCGATATTGCGCGTGCGCATAAGCCCAATGAATATATCGAAATCGATGAACTGCGTGCGTGTGAGAAGATGATAAAACATCTCGGCGCGCATCTTGTCACCTGAACCCCTATCAACGGCAGTGATCAATGGCTTTTTTATTCAATTCCGATGCAACCCGTGGTGCCATTTTTCGCGAAGCTTTTGCGCATGCGCTGCCTGATGTCGCTTTCTTTGAAGCCGGGGAAGAGGTCGATCCGGACCGGATACGCTATCTGCTCACATGGGTCGTTCCTGATGATATTGCGCGCTATCGCAACCTTGAAATCCTCTTTTC
>JAATGD010000240.1 GCA_015654965.1 Hyphomicrobiales bacterium | reverse complement strand
CCATTTCATTCTCCGTTTAGAGCGCATCCCGAAAAGTGTGAAACGGTTTTCGGACAAGATGCGCGTTAAAACAAATATGGAGACGCACCGATCTGATCCAATCAGATCGAAACGCGCTCTACAGCATCGGCCCAAAAATCGGAATCGATTTTTGGAAAGCACGATGAGTAGATTCAATAGAGTAGAGCGTCCTTTGTGCGTCCGAATGGACGCACGGCGCTCTAAAGAAGGTCGCACGCCGATTGCGACGTGCGACTTGTATTTCCTGCACGATCATTGCCACTCTCAGGTTGTCATTTCGTCTGCATGTCTGTCTTCAGCTCCTGCAGCGCGCTCCCATGCCTGCGTATTGCGACGATAGAGTATGAAAAGTGCTGCAATAACCAGGGCAATCACCGCGATACCAATAGCACCAAGCCACTGGATGGCCGAGATTATGATATATGGCACCCACAGGAAACCATCGACCACTGAAGTAATCTGCAAGGCGTTTTCAGGCAGCTTGAAGCCCGATGAAACCGCAGCACCAGTGAACAATGGTGCAAGCGCATTGGCGACATAAAAGCCGATGGCCAGCGTGATGGTTCCGACAACGACCATGCGGAACACGTTTCCTTTCAGAAGTGGTGCAGTCATGGCGACGATGAAAGGAATGACGGCAAGGTCGGCAAACAGGATCACGCGGTTGCCTGGAAGAATGATCGACAGAATAATCGCAATCGGCACCAGAATGAGCGACGACGAGATCGCGGCTGGATGTCCGATAAGGATTGCCGAGTCAAGACCAACGAGAAGTTCGCGATCACCGGTACGCTTACGAACAAATTCCTGTGCGGCATCAGAAACCGGCAACAAGCCTTCCATCAGGATTTTGACCATGCGTGGCAAAAGCAGCCTGACGGCTGCAAGTGTCATACCCGTGCCGAGAACCTTGGCAAGTATCGTTCCGAAATCTCCGGCATTATAAAATGCGATAAGACCCAGAACCAAACCGATAATCAGGCCGAGCACAACCGGCTCGCCGAATACACCGAAGCGACGTTCGATGGTTTCGGTGCTGATATTGATTTTGTTGATACCTGGAATGCGGTCCATAACCCAGTTAAGCACGATGGCAATCGGCAAAATCTGCGCCGAGGCCAGATGCGGCACGGAAACACCCGGTACGCCGTAGAACTGCTGAACAGCGCGCGCCGACCAGTCTGCAAACAGCAGGGATAAAGCTGCAACAAGTGCTGCGACAATGATACCATAAGCCAGATTATCGGTTGCCGCGACAACCAGTGAGCCCACGAAAGCAAAGTGCCAGAAATTCCATACGTCCACATTCAGCGTGCGTGTCCAGCGCAGGAGCAGAAGGGCGATGTTGACCAGAATGCCAACTGGAATAACCCACAATCCCACCGATGAGCCGAAGGCGATCGCCGCAGCCGAAGGCCAGCCGACGTCAACGATATCGCGCTTGATGCCTGTATTGGTGACGATTGCCTGAGCCACTTCACCAATGGAGGTGAACATAAGGCCCAGAACCAGATTTATACCAATGAAAGCAACACCGATGGTTACGGCTGCGCGAAAGGCTTTGCCCACTTTCGCGCCGAGTGTTACGGCGATGATGAAAATGACGATAGGCAACAGGACCGTTGCCCCCAGCGTATCGACAGCCGATTTTAGTCCGCTCAGAAATGCGTCCATTTATTTCTCCTCCCCCCGGAGCATTCCCAAAATGCGCCGAGTTAACAGAACGCCATTATTGGCTCACACGTATCGACGGTTCAATATGTGAGCCGCGGAAAACGCTAGAACATTTGTATTCTATAGCAAACTAAAGTTAAATAACAAGATGACATTTACGAAGGCAGGAAGCGACGCTAGAATGAACACTGGTATTGACTTAAGAACAAATGTTCACTAATCGATAAGACACCAGAGCATTTGAACCAAAACTGCGAAGCCATTTTGCGCAGGGCAAATGCGTAAAAACAAAGAATTAAAGCGGTTCCACCGATTCCATTAAAACAGGAGCCGCTTCAGAGGATGCTGCAAGAAAATTTGCAGGGACGATCAGGAGGAAACGATGGCAACCAATGTGGCGTTGACGGGCTTGGCGCGTGATATGCAAGCGCGGGCGGATAGTGGGCGACCAATCCGTATCGGACTGATTGGCTCGGGCGAAATGGGCACGGATATCGTCACACGTGTTGCACATATGCCGGGTATCGAAATTGGCGCTATCTCCGAACTGCGCGTTCCCAATGCCCTGAAGGCCATCGATATCGCTTTCCAGGAAGAAGGTCATGGCCGTGAGGTTTCAACCGCTTCCGATCTGACGGCTACCATGGAGGCGCATAATGTTGCCGTAACGGACACGGCCAATCTGATCCTTGAAAACGACCTTATCGATGTCGTGATCGATGCAACGGGCGTTCCGGCTGTCGGTGCCGAAATCGGCTTGCGCGCCATGGAGCATGGCAAGCATCTGGTTATGATGAATGTCGAAGCGGATGTAACCATCGGCGCTTATCTGAAGGCAGAAGCCGAACGTCTTGGTGTCACCTATTCGCTGGGGGCCGGTGACGAGCCATCATCCTGTATGGAACTGATCGAATTCGTGAGCGCGATGGGCCATCCGATCGTGGCTGCAGGCAAGGGTAAGAACAATCCTCTCAATATCGATGCTGTTCCTGACGAATATATTGAAGAAGCCACGCGCCGTAATATGAACGTGCGCATGTTGGTGGAATTCGTTGATGGTTCAAAAACCATGGTCGAAATGGCTGCCATTGCGAATGCTACGGGTCTTGTACCGGATAAGGCCGGCATGCATGGACCTGCTGCAACCCTCGACCAGCTCAACAAGACGCTGATTCCTGAAAAGGACGGCGGTGTGCTGTCGAAAATTGGTGTGGTTGATTATTCCATAGGCAAAGGCGTTGCGCCAGGCGTATTCGTTGTCGCGGACATGTCGCATCCACGTATTTCCGAACGTATGGAAGATCTGAAAATGGGCAAGGGTCCATATTTCACATTCCATCGCCCGTATCACCTGACTTCTCTTGAAGTACCGCTCACCTGTGCCCGTGTTGTTCTTTACGGAAAACCGGACATGGTTCCGCTGTCAAAGCCGGTCGCAGAAGTGGCTGCGGTTGCAAAGAAGGATATGCAGCCGGGCGAAAAGCTCGATGCCGTTGGCGAATATTGCTACCGCGCATGGATCATGACTTCGGGCGAGGCGCGTAGCGCGCACGCAATCCCCTGCGGGCTGCTGCAAGGCGGCAGTGTAATCCAGCCAATCAAGAAGGGGGAACTCATCACATACGATAATGCGGCTGTGGCTCCCGGCTCAAAGATTGCCGAACTGCGTGCGCGTCAAGATCAGCTCGTTTACGGAGCGTAAGGACAAAACATCATGGTCCAAGCCAAGAAAGTCGAACCGCAGGATACGGGTGACCGTCATAACTTGCCTTATGCTTTCCGCACCTACTCACCGGATCAGCTGAAACAAGCACTGCATAAAATGTATCTTATCCGCCGCTTTGAAGAAGGCGCGGAAGAAAGCTACACGCGCGGTCTCATTCATGGAACGATGCATCTTTCCATCGGACAGGAAGCGAGCGCGATGGGAACGTGTCTGCCGCTCAACGAAGATGACATGATCACATCGACCCATCGCGGTCACGGCCACTGCATCGCCAAGGGCGCGGACGTGAAGCGTATGTTTGCCGAGTTTTTCGGCAAGGAAACAGGCTATTGCAAGGGCCGTGGCGGTTCGATGCACATTGCCGACGTTTCAAAGGGAAATCTTGGTGCGAATGGTATTGTCGGTGGCGGCATTCCAATTGCCGTAGGTGCTGCGCTTTCCGCCAAGAAGCAGAAAAACGGCAAGGTTGTCGTGTCGTTCTTCGGTGATGGCGCCAACAATGAAGGTGCTTTCCACGAAGCTCTCAACATGGCTGCCGTCTGGAAACTGCCTGTCGTTTTCGTTTGTGAAAACAATGGTTACGGCATGTCCACCTCTACCAGTCGCTCGACCGCGGTCGCCAATGTTGCTGACCGCGCCTCGGCCTACAACATGCCTGGTGTCATCGTGGACGGCAACAATCTTTCGGACGTGGCAGAGGCGGTCAACGAAGCCACCGAACGCGCGCGGCGTGGCGATGGACCGTCGCTCATTGAAAGCAAGACATATCGCATTCGTGGCCATTCCAAAAGCGATCGCAACCGCTATCGAACGAAGGAAGAAATCGAGCATTGGCAGAATGAGCGCGATCCAATCGCACATTTTGAGGCTGACATGAAAGCCTACGGCTTCATCGATGACGCCGGGATCGAAGCAATCCGTGCCGAGGTGGAAAAGGAAATCACTGACGCGATTGAATTCGCGAAGAACAGCCCTTCGCCTGATCTCAGCAACCTGACCCGCGACGTTTACACGGACGATATTTGAAAATGGACACGACAATCCGTGAGTTGAGCTATTCGCAAGCCATTCAGGAAGCAATGGCTATCGCCATGGAACGCGACGATCGCGTATTTCTGATGGGTGAAGATATTGGTGTCTATGGCGGCGCATTTCAGGTGACTGGTGATCTGGTTCATCGCTTCGGTGAAGACCGGGTCATGGATACACCAATTTCGGAACTCGGTGGCGCTGGTGTCGCTGTTGGTGCAGCGCTGACCGGCATGCGTCCAATCTTTGAATTCCAGTTTTCCGATTTTGCCGCGCTGGCGATGGAACAGATCGTCAACCAGGCTGCAAAAATCCGCTATATGCTTGGCGGCGCAGTTTCCGTACCGCTGGTTATGCGCTTTCCGGCAGGATCGGGAACAGGGGCTGCGGCACAGCATAGCCAAAGCCTTGAAGCATGGCTTGGCCATGTCCCGGGTCTCAAGGTTTTGCAGCCTGCGACACCTCATGACGCGAAGGGTATGCTGCTTGCAGCTGTCGAAGATCCCGATCCGGTCATGATTTTCGAGCACAAGCTGCTCTACAAGACTAAAGGCCCGGTTCCCGAAGGTTTCTACACTGTGCCAATCGGCAAGGCTGCTGTGGTTCGTGAAGGTCGCGATCTAACCATCGTCGCAACCGCGATCATGGTGCATAAGGCGCTTGATGCGGCTGCCGAACTTGCCAAGGAGGGCATCGATGTTGAAGTGATCGACCTGCGTACCGTGCGTCCGATCGATCATGAAACCATCATTAAAAGCGTCAAGAAGACATCAAAACTTCTCTGCGTTTATGAAGCCGTAAAGACCCTCGGCATTGGTGCTGAAATCTCCGCCATAGTCGCGGAAAGTGATGCCTTCGACTATCTTGATGCGCCAATCATGCGTCTTGGTGGGGCCGAAACTCCAATTCCTTATAATCCTGATCTTGAACGCGCGACCGTGCCACAGGTGCCCGATATCCTGAGAAGCGCTCGTGATCTGGCCAGGGGAGTGCGCTGACCATGGCTGTGGAAGTCATTCTCCCCAAGGTCGATATGGATATGGAGACGGGGCAGATTTCGCGATGGTATGCCAGTAATGGCGATATCGTTACGAAAGGTCAGCTGCTCTTTGAAATCGAGACTGATAAGGCGGCGATGGAAGTCGATGCGCCAGCATCGGGCATTATCGCAGATATCAGTGCCGCAGAAGGGGCTGTCGTGCCCGTCGGTCAGGCTGTTGCCTGGATTTATGCTGAGGACGAAGAGCGCATCGTCAGATCGGCCCCTGCCACTGAAGAACCAGTTGTTGCTGCACAGGCAGAAGCGATTATTGAGCCGATAGCTCCCGAACAGGTTGAATTCATATCCTCCCAAGACAATAAAGCGGGTTCAGCCAACCATGTGCGGGCAACACCGCTCGCCCGCCGCCTTGCACGTGAAGCAGGTCTCGACCTGACGTTCGTTCAGGGATCAGGTCCGAAGGGCCGCGTGCAGAAAAATGATGTTGAAGCCAGTATCGTGAAGCCTGCAATGGTTTCTGTATCGACCAGAACCTGTGCACTCAAAAGCACGGAACCTTCTGCTTCTGGGCCGCTTCATGCAGTGTGGCTGCGTGAAGGAGAGGCCAGTCGCCTGCCGATTGTTCTCATTCACGGCTTTGCGGCTGATCACAACTCATGGCGTGGACTTTTTGCCGGGGCAGCATCACTCGGTCATCCTATCCTGACACTTGATCTTCCGGGCCATGGCGATTCACCACGCGCCGTTCCCGAAAGTGTCGATGACATTGCGGCAGCTGTGGAGGCAACGCTCGCATCCCTGGGCGTAACATCCTGCCTTCTGGTCGGACATTCGCTCGGTGGAGCGGTCGCGACTGTCACGGCGGCGCGCGGTGTTGTCGATGTGCGTTCCCTGCTTCTGATTTCATCAGGTGGTTTGGGGCCGCAGATTAATGGTGCATTTATAAAAGGTCTTGTCGGTGCGAAAAGCGAAGCCAGCATCGTGCCATGGCTGAAATTGCTCGTAGCTGACGAAACCCGCCTGACAAAGCCATTCATCAATGCAACCATTGCTCAGGCGGCCGATGTTGAACTGCGCAACACACAGGAAATGATAGGTGCCCGGTTCTTTGCAGATAGCACACAGACTTTTGATATTCGCTCAAGCATTGCCACGCTTGCAATGCCGGTGCGGCTTATCTTTGGTGCTGAGGACCATGTTATCCCTGTTGTCCATGCTCATGGTTTACCGGGAAAAGTGGGCGTCCATATTTTCGCAGATTGTGGACATATGCCGCAAATCGAAGAACGAGCTGCGGTGCTGCAAATCCTTAAAGAGTGCGCAGCCGCTGCGAATTAGAGCATTTGAGCCAAAAGTGCGAAGCGTCTTTGCAGAGAAATCAGTCCACTGGACTGATTTCTGATCCTGCTTTGATGCGTGAGGCAAATGCTTAAAAACAAAACTGAGAGCGGTTCCAACGAACCTTTCAAAATAGGAACCGCTCTTCAAGCTCCTTGATGCAGCCTTCCTGCTGGCTATTCCACCGTTTCAGAAATGTCAGTATTCCGTTTCTTCATTCATCTTTACATCCTCGTTTCCGATTTTAGTTTGCCTGATGACGTAACCTGATCCAGGCCACGTACCCGCTGATGGCTTGACGGCGGACGAAAAAGGAATTTGTTGTTCAATATATAAAAGCGATCTGGCGATTCTCGCATAGCGCACTATTTGGAAAACAACTTAACAAATTAAAGAGGCTTTCTTGCCAGACGCAACAGAACCCCTTCTAGGACCAATGCTGACAGCAAGCGCGCGGGCGATTTTTCATCTCCTGACGCAAGGTGGGCCGCAAACGCGACCGCAACTCGGTGAAGTTCTTGGACTGTCGCGACCAACGCTTTCGGCGGCCATAACCGAACTGGAACTGCATGCACTCGTTGTCAAGGCCGGAGAGCGTCAGGGCCAGGTTGGCCGCAAGGCTTCGATTTATAAGGCCGCAGCCAGCGCAGGCCATGTCATTGCCGTCGATGCGGGATCGACACATATCCGGCTCCGGGTCTCCGCCCTCGACCGCAGGCTGCTGCACAGTCGGGTTTACCGTTTGCCTGAAAGTCAGTTCCTCCTGGGAGAGGAAATAAGTGCCGCCGTCGCCGAAGAAGTCGAAGCGACGCTGGCAGCCACGCAAACCGGTTGGGGGCCTCTGCGCGCATTGGGCATTGCCCTGCCCGCGCGCGTGGTCGGACAACAAGGCGATGCTCGCCTGACGCGGGAAAATGAGATTTTCAGCCGTTTCACATCACCGGCCGGCATTTCGCTCATTCTGGAAAACAACGTCAATTGCGCGGCTGTCGCCGAACATTCCAATGGCGCTGCCCAGGACATCGAAACATTCTCCTATGTGCAGATCGGTTTGAAGATGGGCATGGGCATCATGCTCGGCGGCAAAGT
>JAATGD010000177.1 GCA_015654965.1 Hyphomicrobiales bacterium | reverse complement strand
GATGTTCTCGATGGTGCGGGCACATTGTCGGTCGATGGAGCGGCGGCATTCGAGATCATCCCTGGCGCTGCCGTTCTCTTTGCCTGCAAGCGTATCACGCGTGGGGAAAACCGCATTCGGGCCGGACGCCGCCTGCGCGTTGTGGATATCCGTTTTGAACCACCGCTGCTCGAAAAGCTGGGCGGGGTTTCATTGGCGCGTCTGGGCGGAGCGGTTCTGAGCGAGCATAGCCTGCCGGAACAGGACGTTTTTCTCGTGGGTTTCAAGGCCCCTCCGGAACTCATTGCGGCCGCCACCGGCTTGCTGCAATGCCGTTTCGAGGAGGGCCTTGCGCGCCGCCTGCATCTTTACAGCAAATCTATCGAAGCGTTAAGCGTCGGGATCGATGCGGTATCGCGCGAACGGACCGAAACGCCGCTCAAGCCATTGAATGATGAGGAAATGCGGCGCCTGCACAATGCACTGGGATTGATCGAAAATCACTATAGCGACGACTGGACCATCTCCCGACTGTCGCGGGAGGTCGGTCTGAACGAAAGACGCCTGAAAGAAGGCTTTCGCCTGACAATAGGCCGATCGGTCCATGCGCATCTACGTGCTATCCGGCTTGAGGCGGCGGCAACGCTGCTTGCCGCAGGCGCAAGCGTGACCGAAGCCGCCTATACGGTCGGCTTCGACAATCTGAGCCATTTCAGCAAGATTTTCCGTGAGGAAAAGGGCGTATTACCGAGCAGATATATGCGCTGAAATTCGCCTTCACAGCGCGATATCGAAGACAACTTGAATCACAGCCTATACATCAAAATTGCAGCGATACTATACCTCCATGACATGCAGCGGCACCTCGACCTGACGGCATTCACGCTTGCAGGTTCGGTCATATCACTCTTGATCTCCTAGGATGGCAGAAGGTCGGGCATTATCAGCCATCTCGATTGGCGATTCACATATCATCCAGAAATACTGGGTCAGGAGTGTCTTTGCTCGACGGGGATGATTTGTGAGCGGTATCGACACTGCCCTTTCTACCCATTATTGCTACCATGCATTCAAGCCGCAACCATGATATGATGACAGCAAGGCGTGCGACCTTGCGATAATTTCAAAACATGATATTTATTGTCATATTAAATAGGCATGAAGAGCCGTCAGGCATGCTTGCAAAATTCTATTGTGATTGCCTTGCAGCTCATGCGGTGCATGATATCTCTCACGCATAAACAGGGACATTGGCTGTATTGAGTTTCTGGCATTCCATGAACTGGCGCGCAGAAGGTATCCGGGTGGTCACTCCGGTCAAATGGCGTGTGCTCGATGGCCTTGTGAGTGTTCTTTGGGAAGCGGAAAGCCAAAAGGGCGCCAATGGCTATTTCTTGTCCGATGATCCGCGCATCATGGTTTTTTTCAGCGATGTCTCATCGAACATAAGAATATCCAATACCGAAACGACCACTTTGCAACGCTATCGGCCCATGATGCGTGCCATTTATTTACCGGCAGGCGTGCCATTATGGACATACACCACCGCCTCGCATCGTTTTTCGCATCTTAATCTGCATTTTCACAAAGACCGCTTGCTGAAATTCCTGACCCCATCCGTGGGGTCTTCAGCCGCAATGACGGCCCTGCGCAGTCCGGTTGAAATTCAGGATATCGGAGCGGTCGAGGTTCTGGCCGGATTATTGGCCCATGAAACATCGGTCCCGAAACAACACGCGCTTTTTGCGGAAAATCTGATTGGCAGCATTCTTGCCGGCATTCTGGATATAGCGGATGACGATGACAAGCGCTGTTACGGACGTCTGACAAAAGCGCAGCTGAACAAGCTGGATACCCGCCTGAACAGTTCTGGCAACGGTCGGTTGAGCGTTGCAGAAATGGCTGCGACCGTCGGCCTGTCGGAAAGCTGGTTTTCCAATGTCTTCAAGCAGACCACCGGCAAGACACCGTTGCAATGGCAATTGTCAAAACGCATCGATATTGCACAGGAACAACTGGCGAGCAGCAATATAACCGTGGCTGAAGTCGCGGCCCAGCTTGGCTTTACCGATCAGGCGCATCT
>JAATGD010000008.1 GCA_015654965.1 Hyphomicrobiales bacterium | reverse complement strand
GGCATTTTTCGCGCCGGAAATTGGAATGACGCCATTGAGCTTGTTGCCACCAATGATTTTGATGCGATCCATGCTGTTTTCACCTTCTAGCCAAGGCTTGCGCCCGGCAATCGATTTGCGCTCTCGCCTCTCCCCTCACTCATATAGCAGAGGCTGCGGCGATGCGTGATAATAACGGGTCTCGCGGCTCAATGCGTTCGAGCGCGAATCGCCCTCGAACGGCAAATGCGCCAGGAACAGAAACGCGCTTTTACCCCAGCCGCCCGCCATCTTCAAGAAAGCGTTTTGACTGTTGCGGGACGCAAGGTTTACTTTGCTGGCAAGCTATTGTTTTTCCTCGGGCGCGGCGGAAATACCGTCATTGCGCTCATCGGCATCGCCAGCACGACGCGAGCGTGACTGCACCTTTCGCAGCATCAGATTGGCGCGCAATTGCTCGGCAAGGCGTTTTTTCTGCCGCTCTGCCTGGCTCTGCTTTTCCTTGTTTACGGTTTTATCGGTCATGACCCTGTTTACATCGGTAAAAAGCACGTTGGAACGCCCATTTTTACAGATTTCCACATTCTCTAAAAAGAATTTCATTTGGTCGCTTGCGATTTTGCGAATGATGTGTCAGAAGTCCGCCGCGTTCAGGCAAATGCTGCGGTAGCTCAGTGGTAGAGCACTCCATTGGTAATGGAGAGGTCGAGAGTTCAATCCTCTCTCGCAGCACCAGCAACAACATGATATTAAAATAGAATTTTACGCAGATCACTATTAATAGTGAGAACAAATGCGCACCAATGTGCAATGATTGGCACAGCAATAGGCGCAAATCTGGCACAGTCTGTTCTTTTTCCGTTCTGATTCACCCCGTAATCAGCGCCCAAATTTTCTTGCCAAAAGTGGCGATCAATCCACCGAATGAAGCAGCGGCAAAGGATATGAGCATAATGGCCCCGACACCGCGTTCACGCCAGCGGTTGAAATCGGCCACAGGCTCCTCGACATTGCTCAGGCGAGAATCAACACTTTGAAGCTGGCGCATGACCTCATCCAAGGTCCGGTCGGTCTTCTCCTGCTTCTCATATTGCTGTTTGCGATCATCCCGCGCCCGATCCATATCCTTGATGATCTGGTCAAGCTTGCCCTCGACGCGGCCAATCGCCCTATCCTGTCCGGCTTCCGTCATTTCCAGCAACCCGCTTTCTTGCCATATACATTATGCGCGGCAATGCCCTGCCCTGCGCTGATGTCGTTTCCAGCCAGATAGACGGCAGTGTCAGGCTTAACGCCGATCTGCTTCCAGCCTGCGCAATTGCTCGCATTCGTCTGACACCCCGCCAAGCTCAAGGCAAAGCCGATAAGCATCCATGCCAATAATCTTTTCATCAACGTCCGCCCTTCTTTCGATTGCCTTTGCTGTTGCCTCTGCCGCCGCCAATGCTGCCCGCTGGCGCTCTTTCATCGTTCCATAGGTGTATCCAGCCCCCACAAACAAAAACGCCGCCAGAACGGCAGCGAGGATGAGTTTCAGCCAGTTGGGAATGAGCGACCAGATCATGCCTCGTTCCTCACGCGCTGGATGAAGTACCATATGCCAACGCAGACGAGCGCCATCATGCCAAAGGCGAGTGCCCATTGCATCGGTCCTGGATCAGAAGCTGATGCCAGAACACCCGTTGCGGCACTACCAATCGGTCCCCATGCTTCAGGCTTTAGAAGAATGTCCTTAATTGACGTATCAGACTGAACGGCCTTGGCGGTCTCCGTCGCCATCAATGCAACAGGTGCCGGATTGTCATCACGAGTGAAAGCCAGAGCGCGGGAGCGGACACGGGATACGCGGGCGGTCCAACCTTTACCGAAGGTCTTGAATGTGCCGAGTGTTTTCAGCCAAGCAAGGCGAGCGTCACACAGCGCATTGATGACGCGATCCGGTGCCATCTTGCGCACAGCAGTCAGCGTACGTGCTCCAATCACGCCATCCTGTGCAACGCCGACGACCTTTTGCAGCATCATCACAGACCTCGCCGGTCCCGAATTGATCGCGAAGTCGAACACCGCATAATCGACGCCAGAAGGCAGATCATCACCGGAAATCTTGTTCCAGTAGTTGACGCGATAGATTTCCGTCGCCTTGGCCTTGGTGAGCGCCTTCACTTGGGCTTTCGTGACGGTATGCCCTTCCCATGCGGACAGAGTGCCGAGCGTAATGCCCAGATTGGTTGCCCCTCCGGGGTCTTTCGGATGATCGACATACCCACCCTCTTCCGAGAAGACATGCGGCATCGCTTTGGCAAAGGTTTCCTTGGCCATTTGTGTTTCCTTTCAGGCAATAAAAAACCGCCTCAAGGGCGGTGCGGTCGGTCGGATGGTGAAAGGCGCTAAAGCTGATACGCCTCCCGCCAGAAGTCGTCTTTCTGTTGATCGGTCCAGCCCATGGCTAAGCGGACGGTTTCAGCCAGTGGGTGAAGCCGGTTGAATGAAGCCGCACCCACAATAAGCATCTGCGCTTGGAACTGATCATCCTCTGTCGGCAATGCGTCAATGATTGCCTGCAATGGTGCCGGTATGGCTCCCCCCTGCATTGCGGCAAGGGCTTCGGCCTTGGTGATAATATCCATCACAGTCAATTGCTGGAAGAACTGGCGGCGGCTGATGTCGTCGGGGATAGGTTCCGGCGCGGGGGGCGGTGTGTATTCCACCACTTCACCATTGATGAACTTGCGAGTACTGGGATATGTCAACAGTTCTATGTACTGATCTTCATTGATTTCAACCGCATCAGAAGGATAGCCATCGAACCAAACGTCAGAAGGATAAAAACCGACAGCAAAACCATATGTGTCAAATGTGGCTCTGATTACTTTATCTTCCATCTTAAACCCCCATCACAGTAATACTCAACCGTAAACTACCTACAAATGGAGTATTTGTATTAGCGTAATAAACAATACCATTAGCGGACGTAGTTGTTGTGTTAGAGTTAATTATGGTTGCTATTAATGCGGTCGATATATTATCACCTATTGTCAAGGTAACTCCGCTAGGTTTATTCGTGAACGATACTGGAAATGCCGCTACCCATCCCCCGGCACTGTTAGTAGATACCACGGCAGAAAATTGTTGAATTTTAAATCCGTTCGGGGAAACAGTATAATTGACGGCGCCATTCGAACTAAATGTTACGCCCATAGTGGCCCACATCGCCGCGCCGGTGGTATCGTCAAGAATGGTGCGGGCGAACGGCGTTACGCCAAGATTGGAAAGTGCCTGCCCTTGCTGCGCTCCTGTCAATGTCTGGGGAGCATATGAAACGGCAGTTGCAGCGGCAACTGTTTGCCAGCCAACATCATTACTCGTACTGCTGTTTTTAGTAAGCACCTGTCCTGCGGAACCACCGGGCGCTTGAAGCGCTGTGTCAGCCTTCGCGCCCTGTGCCGTTGTAGCCTTGCCATTTAATGCCGTCTGTGTGGCTGTTGAAATAGGCTTGGCAAGGTCTGCGGTATTATCCACATTGCCAAGGCCTATATTGTTTCTGGCCTGCAATCTGGCAGATGCGTCATAGCTCTGAGGATTGTAGGAAACCAGAGAGATTTCAGCCGGATCGCGCCATTCAACATCGTTGGTAACGGCGCTCGATTTCATCAGGAACTGATACTGATTTCCACCGGGGGCTTG
>JAATGD010000066.1 GCA_015654965.1 Hyphomicrobiales bacterium | reverse complement strand
TTCGGCCTGTCGATCGTGCTCAGCTATCGCCTGATGCATATCGCGCTGCAACGCCCGCATGTCTATGTCGCGCCGTTTTTTGCCTGCGTCTTCTTCGGCTCGCTGTTTATTACCGTGCTGCTGCAACAATTGCTCGGCATCGGTTTTGAAGCATCCGCCTATTAAAACGGGAAATGATAATCCACGCCGATGAGATAAAGCCCGTAAGGCGGCGCGACCTGACCGCAAGCCTTGCGGTCACGCGCTTCAAGGGCTGCTTGCAGATCGTCCGCCGTCCAGCGCCCTATCCCCACTTCCATCAAGCTTCCCGCGAAAGAGCGCACCTGATTATGCAGGAATGAGCGCGCAGAAACCCGTAACTCGACAAATTCGCCATCACGCGTGACATCAAGTCGGTCGAGCGATTTGACCGGGCTTTTGGCCTGACACTGCGTGGCGCGAAATGTCGTAAAATCATGCTCGCCCAGAAGCCGCTTGGCCGCCTCATGCATGGCCTCGTGATCGAGCCTTTTCTGCACCCACCATGCACGTTGATAACCAATCGCCAGCGGCGAGCGGCGATTATGGATGCGATAAAGATAATGCCGGGCGCAGGCGCGAAAACGCGCATCGAAATCGTCGGTGGTCTTTTCCACATTGAGAATGCTGACGCGTTCCTGTGCCATCACCAGATAGGCGTTGAGCGCATCGCGGATTTTACTGGCCGCCCAGTCTTTGCCGAGATCAACATGCGCGACCTGCAATTTTGCATGCACGCCCGCATCCGTCCGTCCCGCCGCCCCAAGCGTCACATCCTCACCGCAGAATTTCCTGAAGGCTTGCTCGATTGCACCCTGCACAGTGTGGCCGTTTTCCTGACGCTGCCAACCGGCATAGGGCGTGCCGTCATATTCTATCGTCAACTTGTAGCGCGGCATCGCTTATAAAACCTTTGTCACGCGCTGCCCGCGCAAAAAATCCTGTGCGGCCAGAGATTTGCCGCCAGAGCGTTGCAGCATGACAAGCCGCACCGCACCCTCGCCACAGGCAATCGTCAACCTGTCATCAAGAATGGTGCCGGCAACACCGGAGCCTTCGCCAAGCGTGGAACGCTGCAATTTCACGCGCTCAATGGCACCGTTGATTTCCATCTCGCACCAGGCACCCGGAAAGGGCGACAAGCCACGAATGGTGTTGTGCACGTCCTTTGCAGATTTCGACCAGTCGACACGCGCTTCGGCCTTGTCGATCTTGGCGGCATAGACCACGCCATCCTCCGCCTGCGGCTGAAGCGCCAGACTTTCGCGCTCCAGCGCACCGAGCGCGCGCACCATCAGGTCGGCACCGATCATGGAGAGCCGGTCATGCAATTCGCCCGCCGTCATATCCGGCGTAATCGCGACCTTTTCGGCCATGGCCACGGGACCTGTATCAAGGCCTTCGTCCATTTTCATGATCATGATACCGGTCTCGTTATCGCCCGCCATGATGGAGCGCTGAATGGGGGCGGCTCCGCGCCAGCGCGGCAGCAGCGAGGCGTGGCCGTTATAACATCCCAAACGCGGCGCTTCTAAAATGGCCTGCGGCAATAAAAGCCCATAGGCGACGACAATCGCCACATCGGCTTCAAGGCTTGCAAAGACATCCTGTTCTTCCTCGCCCTTGAGGCTTTTGGGCGTGAAAACCGGAATGCCAAACTCTTCCGCCTTTTCGTGCACGGGCGATTTGGTCAGCTCCAGCCCCCTGCGTCCGGCAGGTCGTGGCGGCTGCGTGTAGACGGCTACCACCTCGTAGCCCTGCCCGATAATGGCGGTCAGGATCGGCACGGAAAAATCCGGCGTGCCCATGAAAACGATACGCAAGGACATCAGAGCACCTGCCGTGTGCCGCCACGATCCTTGGCAAGCTTTTTGAATTTCTTGATGACCATATCGCGCTTGAGCTTGGAAATATGATCGATGAAGAGAACGCCATTGAGATGATCGATCTCATGTTGCAGACATGTCGCCATCAACCCGTCCGCATCGATAGACTGCGGCTTGCCATGCGTGTCGAAATAATCGACCTTGATCCGGGCGGGCCGTTCCACTTCGGCATAATATTCGGGGATCGACAGGCAGCCTTCCTCATAAAGGCTGCGCTCATCCGACGACTGCACGATCACCGGATTGACAAAAGCCATGGGGTTCTTTTCCTGATCTTCCTTGGCCAGATCGATGACCAGAAGACGGATCGGCTCCGCGACCTGTATCGCCGCAAGGCCGATACCTGGCGCGGCATACATGGTTTCAAGCATATCATCGGCAAATTTGCGCAAACGCGCATCAAAGCGCTCGACAGGTCTGGAAACCTCGCGCAGCAAAGGATCGGGAAGATAGACAAGCGGTTTTAAAGACATAGGCTTCACGTAATCACTTGCAAAAGAGTCGTCAATTGCAGTTTATTAGATGTTCTGGTTTTGATCTCACAGTACTGGCACGAATCAGCTAAGCTTGGAATATGGAAAACCAGAATCTTTTAAACGAACCGCTTTTGCAGCTTGGTGCCACATCGATCACGCTGGGAAATATTCTTCTCACCGGGATTGTCGCGGTCGTGCTGTGCCTCGTCATTTTCCTGATCGCCGCCACGCGTTCGGCGCGATTGCGTGCGGTTGCCGAAGCGCAGGCCGAAGACCGGGCGCGTGATGCCGAATATCGCATGTCGGAAATCCTCAAAGCGCAAGGCGAAATGCAGGGCCGCATGCAGACCATGGCCGAGGTGTTCGGCTCACGACAGGCAGAACTCAACCAGTCGATCCGCGAGCGGCTCGACGGCATGACGCATCGCATCGGCCAGACCATGACCGAACAGACAAAATCCACCCATGAAAATCTCGCCAAATTGCAGGAACGGCTCGCGGTTATCGACACGGCGCAGAACAATATCCAGTCGCTGGCCGGTCAGGTCGTGCAATTGCAGGCGATCCTCGCCAACAAGCAGACGCGCGGCGCTTTCGGCCAATCGCGCATGGAAGCCATCATCGCCGACGGACTGCCGCAGGGCGCTTACGAATTTCAGGCAACTCTTTCCAACGGCACGCGACCGGACTGCCTTGTGCGCATGCCCAACAATACGCCTTCACTGGTGATCGATGCCAAATTTCCGCTCGAAGCATGGAACGCCATGCGCGAGGCGGAACTGCCTGAAGCCAAGAAAGCCGCAGCCGCGCAATTCCGCCGTGACATGGAAGTGCATATCAAGGACATATCCGAAAAATATCTGATTACCGGCGAAACACAGGACACGGCTTTTCTGTTCGTGCCTTCCGAGTCGATCTTCGCCGATATCCACGAGCATTTTGAAGCCCTGATCCAGCGCGCGCACCGCGGGCGCATCGTCATCGTCTCGCCATCTCTGCTGATGCTGTCCATTCAGGTCATTCAGGCCATATTGAAGGATGCCCGCATGCGCGAACAGGCGCATGTCATTCAGGGCGAAGTGATCCGGTTGATGGAAGATGTCGGGCGTCTGGATGAGCGCGTGCGCAAATTGCAGACGCATTTCGTGCAGGCCAACAAGGATATCGACGATATTCTGGTGTCCTCGAACAAGGTGACCAGGCGCGGCGCAAAGATCGAAGCACTGGAATTCGGCCCGGCGCCTTCTGAGGAAACACCACCCGCAAGACAAGCGGAAAGCGCCACAAGCCAGCTACACCTGCGCGTGGTGGATGAGGACTGAGCCCCTTCACGCCCGGCCTGTAAATTGTAAACCCGCTTATTCGGACTTCGGCTTGTTGTCGGAATGCCCGAGATCGCGCTCCGGCCAGGCGATATCACGTAGGCGCTGCTTCAAGACCTTGGCTTCAGGAAAACCGCCATCACGCTTACGTTCCCAGATCAATTCCTCGCCGCCATCGGGCAGATGCACGCGGATTTCAAAGATGCCGCCCGTGCCGGGGCGAAGCGCGACTTCCGCCAAATCCTGCCCAAAAGTCTGCAACAGTTCCTGCGCCAGCCACGCCGCACGCAGCATCCAGTTGCATTGGGTACAGTAGATGATTTTTATGATTACGCGATCAGCATTTTCCATTATTTCTTTTCTACAACACTGTGCAGCGCGTTTCTAACTTTCTCAAACTTTATGAGATCATGTGGAAGGTCAGGTTTCCCCTGAGGAAACTTACTCATGCAACCATCCCATTTATCAATATAATCTTTAGAGATCGCCCAAGCTTTCTGACGCTCTTTTATCTCTAATCTTCTGAAATTGGTGTTTAAAGCATTATTCTTACGTATGGGAAATCGGCTTAGTTTCTCGACAAAAGGGAACTGTTCATCCGGAAGTTCTAAAGGCACTTTCTCAGCCGAATTTTGCAGAACGACACTGTAAGCGTTTTTGGCCTGTTCTTCAAAATAAGGTAAATGCCGCTCAAGCCATTTCCACGCATCTTGCTCTAAACGTAATTTATCCGCTTTTGCTTCTTTTTGCCGTCCGAGTATGAGGCCAACAGCCCACTTTAGTATATTCCAGATGTCTGACATTCTAACAACCCCTCGACGCTATCGTGAATAACGCCATCTACTTCCTGTTTGGAGATCAATCATCCCCCATCTTGAGCGCCTGAATAAAGGCCTCTTGCGGGATTTCGACCTTGCCGAACTGGCGCATGCGCTTCTTGCCTTCCTTCTGCTTTTCCAGAAGCTTGCGCTTGCGCGTCACGTCGCCGCCATAGCATTTGGCCGTGACGTCCTTGCGAATCGCCGAGATCGTCTCGCGCGCCACAATACGACCGCCAATCGCGGCCTGAATCGGTATCTTGAACATATGCTGCGCGATCAGCTCTTTATGCTTCTCTGACAGCCCCCGGCCCAGCTTTTCCGCCGCCGTTC